>NZ_JARBFY010000004.1:0-60954 GCF_048957795.1 Chitinophaga sp. CC14 | reverse complement strand
AACTCAGAATGTGCTGCCAGCAACTTTGATACCGTTAGGATCACCAGCCTGAAAAAACCACAGATGCGCGATGCTGGTACCAACCAGATTGCCTGCGATAAAACGGTATTTACCCTCAACGCTTCCACTCCTACTGAGCTCGGCGCCAAAGGTACCTGGTCGTTTACACCAACTACCGCTTCGGTAACTTTTGCTGATAAAAACAAGGCTAATACTACAGTTACTGTTCCAGCTGACAGCTCCGTGCTCCTCTTCTGGAAAATTGACAACTCAGAATGTGCGGCTACCAACTTTGATACCGTTAGGATTACAAGTCTGAAAAAACCACAGATGCGCGATGCTGGTACCAACCAGATTGCCTGCGATAAAACGGTATTTACCCTCAACGCTTCCGCTCCTACTGAGCTCGGCGCGAAAGGAACATGGTCGTTTACTCCTGCTACGGCTTCGGTAACTTTTGCTGATAAAAACAAGGCTAATACTACTGTAACCGTTCCAGCTGACAGCTCTGTGTTGTTATTCTGGAAAATTACAAACTCAGAATGTGCTGCCAGCAACTTTGATACCGTTAGGATCACCAGTCTGAAAAAACCGCAGATGCGCGATGCAGGCACTAACCAGATTGCCTGTGATAAAACGGTATTTACCCTCAATGCTACTGCTCCTACTGAGCTCGGGGCCAAAGGTACATGGTCATTTACACCGGCTACCGCTTCAGTAGTATTTGCAGATAAAAACAAAGCCAATACTACGGTTACCGTTCCAGCTGACAGCTCTGTGCTCCTCTTCTGGAAAATTGACAACTCAGAATGTGCTGCCAGCAACTTTGATACCGTTAGGATCACCAGTCTGAAAAAACCACAGATGCGCGATGCTGGTACCAACCAGATTGCCTGCGATAAAACGGTATTTACCCTCAACGCTTCCGCTCCTACTGAGCTCGGCGCCAAAGGTACCTGGTCGTTTACTCCCGCTACTGCTTCGGTAACTTTTGCTGATAAAAACAAGGCTAATACTACTGTAACCGTTCCAGCTGACAGCTCTGTGTTGTTATTCTGGAAAATTACAAACTCAGAATGTGCTGCCAGCAACTTTGATACCGTTAGGATCACCAGCCTGAAAAAACCACAGATGCGCGATGCTGGCACCAACCAGATTGCCTGTGATAAAACCACCTTCACCCTCAACGCTACTGCTCCTACTGAGCTGGGCGCTAAAGGTACCTGGTCGTTTACACCGGCTACAGCTTCTGTGAAATTTGCCAACATCAACAGTGCCACTACTACTGTTACCGTTCCGGCCGACAGTACAGTATTGCTCTTCTGGCAGATTTCAAACTCCGAGTGTTCCGCTGCTACTTATGATACTGTGAGGATCACCAGCCTGCTCAAACCAATTATGCGCAGCGCAGGCGCCGATCAGATGGAATGTGAGAAAACTACCTTTACCCTCAACGCTTCCGCTCCTACTGAGCTAGGCGCTAAAGGTACCTGGTCGTTCCTCCCTGCCACCGCTGCAGTGTCTTTTGTGAATAAGAACGATCCTAAAACCAATGTAACAGTTCCTGCAAACACCGCAGTGCAACTGATCTGGAAGATCACTAACGTAACATGTGCGGCCGATAATGCGGACACCGTATTAATCACCAGCCTGCTCAAACCAATTATGCGCAGCGCAGGTACCGATCAGATGGAGTGTGAGAAAACTACCTTTGCCCTCAACGCTACCGCTCCTACTGAGCTGGGCGCGCAAGGTACCTGGTCTTTCCTACCGGCTACTGCTGCTGTGACCTTCGTGAATAAGAATGATCCGAAAACCAATGTAACGGTTCCTGCAAACACCGCAGTGCAGCTGATCTGGAAGATTACCAACGCGAAATGCGCAGCTGATAATGTGGATACCGTGTCAATCACCAGTCTGCTCAAACCAGTTATGCGCAGCGCAGGCGCCGATCAGATGGAATGTGAGAAAACTACCTTTACCCTCAACGCTACCGCCCCTACGGAGCTGGGCGCTAAAGGTACCTGGACCTTCTCACCGGCTACGGCTTCTGTGAAAATTACCAACATCAACGATCCTAAAACTACCGTTACCGTTCCGGCCGACAGCTCTATCCTGTTTACCTGGAAAATCACCAACGCGAAGTGTGCGGCCGACAACATCGATACCGTAAGGATCACCAGTCTGAAAAAACCGGTAATGCGTGATGCCGGCACCAATAAAATAGCATGTGAGCAAACCAGCTTCACCATGAACGCAACTGCTCCTACAGAGCTGGGCGCCATTGGTACCTGGACCTTCTCACCGGCTACGGCTTCCGTGAAAATTACCAACATCAACGATCCTAAAACATCCGTTACCGTTCCGGCAGACAGCTCCATCCTGTTTACCTGGAAGATCACCAACCCGAAATGCGCGGCAGACCTGGCAGATACCGTAAGAATCACCAGCTACAAAACACCTGCTGCCGCCAAGGCCGGCCCCGACCAGGAACAATGTGATGATGTAAACTTCATCCTGAATGGCAGCAAACCTGCAGGTTTACATGTAACCGGTACCTGGACAAATCCTGCCGGTACCGCCGGGGTGAATATTTCATCTCCAAATCAATACAACACAACCGTAACTGTTGCAGCGGGTGTTAGCGTAAAACTGGTGTGGAAAATCACCAATGGTACCTGCGCCGCTACTTATGATACGGTAATGCTTACCAACTACGCGAACGCCAATAAAGCAAACGCCGGTCCTGACCAGGCCCTCTGTAACAATACAGGCGACTTCATCATGGCGGCAAATGTGCCGGGCGTACCAACTGCAAAAGGCACCTGGACTGATATCAGCCCGGTACCTGGAAAAGCAAAGATCAAATCACCAAATAGTCCGACTACCGCGGTAACAGTGCCTGTAGGCGATACCGTAATACTCCAGTGGGCTATTGCAAATGGTGTATGTGATACCAGCTTCAGCAGGGTAACTATCATCAACTATAAAGCAGCCATCACGGCAAATGCCGGTCCTGACCAGGAAAAATGTAACACCGCTGCCGACTTCATCATGAAAGCCAGTCAGCCTGGAGCCTCCAGTGCAACAGGCACCTGGACAGATGTAAGCCGTGTTCCCGGTAATGCTGTTATCAAATCAGTAAATGATCCGAATACCGCAGTAACCGTTCCGGTTGGCGATACCGTGATCCTGAAATGGACCGTAACAAACGGTAGCTGTACCAGCACCAGCAGCACAGTTACGCTTATTAACTACAAAACCGCTGCTGCTGCAAATGCAGGAACAGACATTGAAATGTGTAACAACACCGGCGACTTCACCCTCGCAGCAGATCCGGTATCTGTACCAAGTGCCAAAGGTTTCTGGTCTGTGATTAAAGGAAATGCTGCAATCAGGTCTATCAACAGCCCAACTTCCAATGTAAACATCAACGTAGGCGATACGGTTACTTTACGCTGGACTGTGACCAACGGTGTGTGCAGCGCTACCTGGGATGATGTAACACTCATCAACTACAGATTACCGGTGCCTGCCAATGCAGGTAGCGATCAGGAACATTGCGATAATGCTACCTTTAATATGAATGCCAGCGATCCTGGTGTTGCAGGTGCAAAAGGTACCTGGATTGTAACCAGCAACAATGCAACACTGATCAATATCAGTGATATTAACCGGAAAGATGCTATCATCACGGTTCCTGCCGGCGAAACAGCCCAATTAACGTGGGTAGTAAGCAACGGCGTGTGCGACGCTTCCAGCTCCAGTGTCACCCTGATTAACCGTAAACCGATACTCGGTAACACCATCCAGGATGATCAGACAGTTTGCGTAACAGAAACGCCAATGGCTATACGCAGTATTGCACTGACCGGCGGTAATGGTACTTACACCTACCAGTGGCAACAAAGCACTGCCGGTGCAAACGGGCCATTCACCAACATCACCGGCGCCACCAGCGCTACTTACCAGCCTGGTTTGCTTGCAGCCAACACCTGGTACAGAAGAGTGGTAGCTTCCGGAGCTTGTATCAACAACATCAGCAACGTGGTGAAAATCACCGCTATCACTATCAGCCCGATTGTTACTTTCACTCCTCCGGCTATTACAACGGAATGTGAAAGAGGTAAAGACTACACCACCCTCTTCGGAGATCCGGCGTTCAGTCATGCGCCTTATAACAACGAACCTCTGACCATTACTCACAATGATGTAACCGTGGTTACTTCGCCTTGCCTCAGTACCATTACCCGTACCTGGACAGCGACAGACAGATGCGGTCTTTCAGTAAGCGCTTCACAAACCATCACCGTGAAGGATACCAAAGCACCGGTATTCACTACACCGGCGCCTGCGGATACCACCGTAGATTGTGATAAAGTACCTGCTAAAACAGATCTGAAAGCCAACGACGACTGCGCAGGGGAAATCATTATCCCTGTAGTGGAAGTTCGCCAGGATCTGCCAGGCAACTGTTCCAACAACTACCTGCTGATCCGCACCTGGACCGCGAAAGACGAATGTAACACAGGCGTGACCCTGAAACAGGTGATCACCGTGAAAGACATGACCGCACCGGTATTCAACATGGCAACACCTGCTGATACCACCGTGGATTGCGATAAGATTCCGGCCGGATTTAATCTCACGGCTTCCGATAACTGTACGCCGGGCGTAATTACAGTAGTGCCGAAAGACTCTGCGGCCCGCAGTACTAACAACTGTAATAACAACTACGTGATCTATCGTAAGTGGACCGCCTTTGATGAATGTGGTAATGCACGTGCAGTACAACAGATCATCAGGGTACAGGATACTACCAGACCGGTATTCAGCATGTCTGCTCCGAAAGATACCGTAGTGGATTGCGATAAGGTACCGGCATGGCCTGCGATCACCGCCACCGATAATTGCAGCGGCAGCATCCAGGTATTCACCAGTACTAAAACCGTGAAATTACCAGGTAACTGCGCCAGGAACTTCCAGGAAACCAGAACCTGGACCGCTACCGACGAATGCGGCAACAAATCAGTGATGCAGCAGATCATTACCGTTCAGGATACCACTAAACCGGTATTCACCGTAATGCCTCCTGCCGACACAACAGTGAGCTGTGATAACATCCCTGCTCCTGCTACCGATGTACAGGTATCTGATAACTGCAGCAGCATCGGAAACGGTCTTACCGTATCCCGCAGGATCACTACAGAAAGAACACCAGGCGAATGTGCCGGTAACTACCGCATCATCAGAACCTGGATTGCTAAAGATGCCTGTGGTAATACCGCTACCATCACACAGGTGGTAACTGTAAAAGATACAACCCGGCCAGTGATCATGCCTGCACCTGCAGATGTGGAAATCTACTGTCAGGATAAAATCCCGGCAGCACCGGTATTAACCGCAACAGACAACTGTGATAACAGCTTCCCGAAAAGAGCCATCTATACAGAAGATCCATATGTGGAAGATATCTGTAACGGATATACGATTGTAAGAAGATGGACTATCATGGATGCCTGCGGTAATAAAGCCAACGACGTAATCCAACGTGTAATTATTAAGCCTTGCGATAAACCGCAACTGGAAGCTACCCTGCCATCCAACTGTTCCGACAACGGCAGGATCGCTTTACGCAAAGTTGGCAATGTATACCTGCCTAGCTATACGCTGGTAGCAGTTACGCCGGCCAACGCAGTAACAGGATTACCAAGAACACAAAGCAACAACGTGTTCAACCTGAACGGCGCTACTTCTGCTTCCTTTATTATTACAGATGGCAGAACAGGTTGCTCTTCCGATACCGTGACTTACAACCTGACCTACATTCAGAAACCAATGGTGAACCTGGGTAACGATACCACTATCTGTGGCGGCAACAACCTGGTACTGGATGCTGGTCCTGCAAACTTTGCCTACCAGATTAAATGGTCTACCGGCGCAACCACGCAGCGGATCAATATTAACCAGGCAGGCACCTACTGGGTAAATGTAAGCAACGGCGAATGTGCCACTACCGATACCATTCATGTAGGTCTGGTACCAACGCCACTGGTCGATATCCCTGATACGACCATCTGCCGCGGCCAAACCGTAAAACTGGATGCTTATGTAAATGGCGGCTCCTATCTCTGGAGTAACGGTTCTACAGAACCTTCTATCCTGGTAGGAACACAGGAACAATTCTGGGTGAAAGTGATGAAGTCTGGATGTATCACCATCGATACCGTGAAAGTGAGCGTGAATCCTCCACCGGATATTAGCCTGAGCCGCGACACATCTATCTGTCCTGACCAGTCCATTATGCTCACCGTTAATTCAAACGGGGGCCGCATCAAATGGCAGACAGGTGAAACCAGCAACTCTATCGTGGTAAACAAACCAGGCGGATACTGGGTAGCTGTAAGCAGGGATAATTGTGTGGTAAGAGATACCGTAAACGTGAGAATGAAACCAGCGCTCACAATGGAGCTGGGACCCGACAGGAACATCTGCCCTGGTGGCACCATTACCCTGGACGGTACCAACCCGGATGCTGTTTCTTATCTCTGGAACGACGGCGATCCTAACCCGGTTAAACAAATTTCTCAGGCCGGCAGCTATAAACTGGCCGTGATGGATAAATACTGTCAACGTGTGTTCATGGACAGCGTGAAAGTAAACATCACCGGTTTGCCGGTTATCAACCTGGGAAGAGATACTACCCTGTGTAAAGGTGAAACACTCATACTGCGCGCTGAAGGTGGTGGTATTACAGGTGTACGCTGGGATAACGGTTCCGGCGGACCATCCCTCACCGTTACCAACGGAGGTACTTATACCGTAACTGTATTCAACGATTGCGGATCGGCTACCGACGACATCACAGTAGGCTTTATAGAATGTGAACCTAAACCAACCTTGCCAAACGCCTTCTCACCAAATGGCGATGGACGTAACGATGTGTTCAGACCAGTTGTAAGAGGACAAATGTTCGACTACGAATTGCGGATCTTTAACCGCTGGGGCGAATTGATCTTTATGTCGTCCGATAACCATAAAGGATGGGATGGTAAATACAAGGGAGTTCCGGTGGATGTTGGTACATACGTATGGTGGCTTTCTTACAAGAAAGTAGCCGGCGGATCCTCCAACGTACTGAAAGGAGAAGTTACCGTTATCCGGTAATAACGGATACAATCATAAAACAAAAAGCATAAGGCCACCCGGCTTTATGCTTTTTGTTTTATAACTTAGTACCGTTTCATTTGCAAACCGGAAATTGTTTTTATATGAAAGTGTTCGACACCGTAACAGCGGCCATGGAAGATCTGCGCAAACGCGGATACACCACCGATTTCAATCTTGTTTTCGACAGTATTCAGTGTAACAGCGGGAATGTGCGTCCAGAGGATTTTGAAATTACAGAAACCTATCGTTTTGAAGGAGATACTGACCCCGGCGATGAGGCAGTAGTGTATGCCATTGAAACCAAATCAGGACTCAAAGGCGTATTGATGTATGGGTATGGTGTTTATTCAGAAGATATGTCTGAAGATATGATCCGTAAACTGGGTCACCGCTGATACATCTTCTTTAATCAACTAACGGGTCCGGGTATACGTACCCGGACTTTTTTATTATCTCCAAAAACAGAAAAGCCGCGTGGATCTTTCGATCTGCGCGGCTTTTAATTAACCAGCTAACGCTAAAGGTTATATGTTATTGAAGTCCTGCTACTTTCTTGCTCAGCCTGAAGTCAACCATTCCGTTAAACCCTCTGGTGGGCGTAATATTGGGAATCGCCTCACGTAAATCATTACCGGCCGCAGCACTGATCCCCGCGCTGCTGCGAAGGTTCAGGTAACTGCCTGTTGAAATATAATTCATGGCCTGTTGCAGGTTCTGATCTGAAGTAGTGTTACCCCATGCGATATTTACATAGTCAACAGCTTCTGCATCCACCGGGATACCGGTGTAGTAGCCGCCGTTGCCGTTGGCATTCATGGTTTCAAAGTTGATGGCATACAGGTCCGCGAGGTATACCGGCTTATGATCATTATCATACATTGTGATATTGAAATCAATAAAGCCAACTGGCTTCCCGTATGTTTTCTTGCCGATGAGCCTTACATTCATGTAAGGCTTAAGATTATTCAACGTTAATTCGCTGGCAGAAGCAGTTTCGCCGGATACAATAAAAAACACGTTATCCAGTCCCATGCCGCCTGTAGCAGCGGCATAGTTCACCTGTGCATCCAGTTTGGTAGCGGCCAGGTTCTGCATGATCTTATCGTTATACTTATAAGTATACATCACTTTACCCGCAGCAGCGGAAGGAGCAAAGGCATTGTCGAGATATTCCGCTGTAGACGTAGCTCCACCGCCGTTATACCGGAAATCCACGATCAGCTGCTTTATGCCCTGTGCCTTGAATTTTGCGATTGTCTGATCCAAAGCCGTTTTCGTGGCAGTAGCATTGCCCGAATTGTTGGTCACACTTGAAAAAGTATACATCACAAAATAGCCCACCTTGATATCTATGTTGGCGGTATTTTTAACGGTATAAACCGTATCAAACAGCACCGGGTTGATGTTATAGGTAGCTGCATTGAGCGTAAGGGTAACCGCAGTCTGGTCCTGTTTTTTGAATCCCAGCGTGATAGTGGATGCCGTTGAAATAGTATTATAAAGCGAGTTAATGGCAGATGAGGCGCTGGAGAAATTGGTATTGCCGTTTACGGAAGTGATCTCCCACCCTCTTAAAACCCCTGCTTTACCGGCCGGGCTGTTCTTATCTGCATACTTTACAAACAATCTCACTTTACTGGCGTCTGCTCCGGCAGCGAACCCGATGTCAAATCCCAGTTTAGAGGGATTGGCGGCGGCATTCTGTTCCGATACACCGTTCATGAGCTGATTGGTGATAGTGCCATCTTCATCGAGGAAGCTGTAATGATCGTATGCTGCATTGGTAGCCGGATTAATGGCATACCCCTTCATCTCTGTCAGCAGGGCATTTGCATCCGTATACTTGCTGGCCAGGGGATCCAGCTGCGGTACGCTGGAATACCAATAGTAAGTAGGCAGTCCTTTGCTGGCGGTTCGTCCGCCATCGCCGTAGGTTACCTGCATAATCTGGTACATCAGGTATTTCAGGGAGTCCTTCTTCAGGGCGTCTGTAATGTCAACAGGTGGCGGAGAGGCAGCTTTATCTTTATGGCAGGACATAAAAGCGCCTGAACACAAGGCGCCCGCCAATATCGTTGTAGTTCCCGCAGAAAACAGTTTTTTATACATAAAAACAGTTAAGACGATGGTAGTCAGACTGGCTTACTTTTGGGTGGCCAGTGTTTGGCGTGTCCAGAAGTCGGCTGAATAATACAAAGCGAAATTGTCCGCATACTCACCCGGCATTGGGGGCTTTTCTCCTTTGGCCCGTTTAGCCTCCAGTTCTTTTTTATCCTCTCTTTTCATGGCATTTACCTTGAAATGATAGGCAATGGGCTTATCACTTCCAGCGGGAATGCCCAGCACTTTCAATGGGATTCCCAGTTCACATACCAGGTTACCGGCGGCATCATAAGAAGAGGTGGTTTGAATACCAAACGTATTCTTCACCGGAATATTGCCATCCGGGATGCTGTCGAATCCTTCTACTTTTATCTCCTTTACGTTCGCCAGGAGTTGTTTCTTTAATTCACCTGCAATAAGCGCCCTGGATTCTTCCGGCACATCGGGCGCGCCGGTATTTATATTATAGGTGAGCGGAAATGTAATCCCCGCGCCGCCTTTTTTCTTCCCGGTAGCGTTGATGGAAACAGTAAGGCCGGAACGCATAATTTTCATCTGGCTCTGCGGATCAGGAACACTAACGATTACGTATAAATTCTCCTGGTCGTTGGCTATGGTGTAAAATAACTTGGTTACGTTGTTATAGAACTGCAGGGGTTTGGGCCATTCAGTAGCCTGTCCGTCGATTTTAATATTGGCTGGCGCCCATTTATTCGGTTCACTATCTTGTGCGGAAGCATTTACATACAACAAAAGACCGGCTATTACCCCTGCTCCTGCCGTCAGTGCCCTGTTCATTTTCATGTGCTAATTTTTTCAGTTGCACTACAAGGTTAACAAAGAATTTTGAAAATACGGGCAGAAAAAATGTATATGAGCAAAAAGAATCGGTGAACGGGGGGATATGGAGGGTGAGCATGGCGGGTTTGCGGGGAACTAAAACCGTTCGCCCGCAAATCCGTTGTTGCTTTTATTAATACAATAATCTCGTTTTAATCGTATGCTCTACTTCCTTCAGCAAAGCCAGCGCCTCCTGTGATAACCTGGTATCCACATCCAGTACCACATAACCGATCTGGTCATTGGTTTTCAGGTACTGCCCCAGGATATTGATTTTGTTGGCAGATAAAGCCGTATTGATAGCAGACAATACTCCCGGCACGTTCTGATGAATATGCAGGATACGGTGTGTGTTTTCAATAGGTGGCACGCTGATAGCCGGCACCGTATGGGAACCAAAGCTGGCGCCCTTCTCCAGGTAGTTGAGCATTTTACTGCTCACGTCCAGGCCGATGTTGTGCTGCGCTTCTTCTGTGCTTCCGCCGATATGCGGCGTCAGGATTACGTTGGATAATTTTTGCAGCGGTGTACTGAATGCGGCGCCATTCTTCTCCGGTTCTACGGGGAATACGTCGATGGCGGCGCCGGACAGACGGCCACTTTCCAGTGCGTCTTTCAGCGCTTCCAGGTCTACTACTTCACCGCGGGCATAGTTAATAAAGATAGCGCCGGGTTTTGCATCTGCCAGCACCTCTGCGGTGATCATATTCGCCGTGGTTTTGCTGGAAGGTACGTGCAGGGAAACAATATCGGCCTTGTTGAAGAGTTCTTTCAGGGTGCGTTGCTGTTCTGCATTACCGAGTGGCAGTTTGGTTTCTGCATCGTAATAGATTACGTTCATCCCCATCCCTTCTGCCAGTACGCTCACCTGGCTACCGATGTTGCCGTAACCGACAATCCCCAGTGTTTTACCTCTTAGCTCATAGCTGCCGGTGGCTTCTTTCAGCCAGATGCCGTTATGTGCTGCATTATTTTTATCCACGATACGGCGGATGAGGATAATAGACAAGCCTATTACCAGCTCAGCCACTGAACGGGTATTGGAATAAGGTGCGTTAAAAACGGTTACGCCGTGCTCTGTAGCAGCTTTCAGGTCAACCTGGTTGGTACCGATACAGAAACAACCAATGGCCTGCAGTTTCCTGGCCGATTCCAGCACTTTACGGGTAACTTTGGTTTTGGATCGGATGCCCAGTAGATGAACGTCCTTGATTTCATTGATAAGATCCTCTTCACTCAGTGCGCCCGATAGTTTGCGCACCTGGTATCCTGCCGTGGTAAATTCTGCCACCGCAGCATCGCTGATGTTCTCTAATAATAAAATGCTGATCTTCTCTTTCGGATAACTTGTCGACTTTTGCTGGTCCATAATATTATACTAAGTTATATGTGTATCTCTGTGTTGCAATTGGCTTAATAATTGCTGATAGCGGGGAAACAGGGCACAAACCTACTCGAAGTTGAGGAATATTCAAATAGCAGGGGAATCAAATTCGATTTTATCAAAAAAACAGAACAATCAGAGCTGATTTTTAAAGTTTTTCTCGCTTTTTTGCTTAAAAATCAATTAAAAGAATCACAAATCACTGTTTTTATTTGGCAGTCTTTTACTTTGAGTCTAATTTTAGCGCTTTGTATTTTTTGGGTCGAAAATTGAATTAAGAAAGTAGTCACAACTCCTCTAATGAAGCGATTGAAAGCATTAAGTATTATCTTAACCATATCGGGTATTGCAATTATCTCCAGCTGTCAGAGCAATGCAGCAAGAAGGGAAGAAAGTAAAAGGAAAGCAGCAGCAGATTCAGTACGCTTTACTATAGGACTATCAGCCGCGGAAAAAGAAGCCATCCTTAAATCACCGCGTACGAAACAAATGCAACAGGAACTGGAAGCATTTTACAACGGGAAGCTGCTACGCAGCGGCTTTAACGGCTCCATCATAGTGGCAAGGAAAGGGGTGGTTATCTTTGAAAAATATCATGGCTATGAAAACTCCCGGACTAAAACACCGGTGATAGATAGTTCTTCTTTTCAGCTGGCTTCTGTAACAAAAACCTTTACCGGCGCAGCAGTGATGTGGCTGGTACAAAATGAGAAGCTGAGCCTGGAAGATTCCCTGCAAAAATTCTTTCCCGAATTTCCTTATAAAGGAATCAATGTCCGTATGCTCCTGAACCACCGGAGTGGCCTGCCTAACTATCTTTATTTCTGCGATAGCTTATGGAAAGAGGAAGCCAACTTTATTACCAATGGTGAGGTGATCAAATTAATGGAACAACATAAGCCCGCCATGCAACATTTGCCGGGTACGCATTTCCAGTATTGCAACACCAACTATCTCCTCCTTGCTTCTATTATTGAAAAGGTAAGCGGACAAAAATATGCCGACTTCATGCAGCAAACCATTTTCGGGCCACTGCATATGACCAGCACTTTTGTATACGACCCCTCCTCTGCTGTGCGCGTACATCAAACCCAGAGCCATAAATATAACGGACAGTTTGAACCGGATACTTATTTCGACGGTGTAATGGGTGATAAAGGTATTTACAGCAGTGCCAGGGATATGCTCAAATGGGACCAGGCGCTTTATTCCGGCCAGTTCCTGAATGAAGCAACCTTAAAGGCCGCCTACACGCCTTACAGCAATGAGAAACCAGGTGTCCGCAATTACGGACTGGGATGGCGGCTCATGGTGTATCCCGACAGCACAAAAAATATCATTTATCATAACGGCTGGTGGCATGGTAACAATACGGTGTTCTACCGTTTTATACAGGATTCTACCACCCTTGTTATCTTAGGAAACAAATACAACCGCGGTATTTACCAGGCAGTAAAACCTATACGTGATATCATTGGTCATGGTGATGGTGAAGAAGCGGGAGAAGAATAAACAGTTAAACATCTTACTATAAAAAAAACCAGCATAGCTTGTATAAGTTGTGCTGGTTTTTTTTGTGAGATGTGTTACTATCCATGCTTTCTGTTGGGTAGCACGTTATCGCGGGTCCATATTATTTCGCCGGTAAATGCATGGCTCCGGACCGGGCATGCTTCTTTCAGGCAATAGTGGCAACAGGAAGGAATACAGGGATCCATATGAATAAAAAACTCCACCTCGCTGCCCGCAAACCCTTCATTCACGAGCTTTTCAATCTTCTTCATTTCATCGTGCGCATCATTCAGCTCCAGGTAGTAAGGCAGCGTTACATGGCAATCAATATGATAGTTGTTTCCATATTGCTGTACACGCATATTATGAATATCAATCCAGTTCTCCCTGCGGTGGGCCGATAAAATAGTGATCACCTTGTCCACTATTTTCATATCCGTTTCATCCATTAACCCGGAAATAGAACGGCGTAACAACTGGTATCCCTTGCCGAGGATCAATCCGCCCATCACCAGTGATACCGCGGGGTCCAGCCAGGTCCAGCCGGTGAAATGAATAACAACCAATGCTGCAATCAACCCGGCGCTGCTGTATACATCGGTCATGATATGCTGTCCGTTTCCCGAAATAGTAATAGAAGAAAGCTGCTTGCCGGAGCGCACGAGGTACAGTCCCAGCAGCAGGTTTGCTACAGTGGTAGCACCCAATACCCATAAACCGTTTTCTATCCGGTGCAGTTCGCGCGGCATGATAAAATACTGGAATGTTTTCACAAGGATCAACACACCAGCGATAAAGATCATGGCGCCTTCAAAGCCGATTGAAAAGAACTCCACTTTGCCATGCCCGTAAGGATGATTGGCATCTTTCGGCTGACTGGCGAGGTAAATACTATAGCAGGCAAAACCTCCCGCCACCACATTGATAATGGATTCCAGGGCATCAGAAAGGATGGCCACCGAATGGGTCATAAAGTACGCCGAGAATTTCGCCACCGTTAGAATAAAGCTAACAATCAGCGACACCAGTATGACGCGCAGTTCTTTTTTTAGCAAAGGTTCAGTTTTGTGTAATAGTAAAGGGCAAAGGTAAAGGATTATTGGCGTTTGAAAACCACTCCGGGTATTAATAAAAACATAACATAAGGCATGCTGATAAAGCAGTTGCAGCTATTACATTTGCGATAATGCCACAGCATACTATGAAAAAACTGTACTAACCCTTATAAACGTACGAAAATGACCGGTAGTGAATTACATGCCCAATCTGTAATCAATAAAATTTTCGACCTGTATAATACATATGGCCACCAGGAATACGGTGAGCAGGTAACGATGCTGATGCATATGATGCAAGCGGCGCTCATAGCAGAAAGCACCGGCTTTGACGATGAAATGATCGTTGCCGCATTCCTGCACGACATTGGTCACTTTTTTGAAAATGCCCCCCAGATGGGCGGTCTCGGTACCCGCGCACACGATGACCTGGGCAGCGCTTTCCTGCTGGAATGCGGCTTTCCGGAGCGGATGGCACAGCTGGTAGGCAGTCATGTTGCAGCGAAACGCTACCTCACCTGGTCCGACAGCGCCTATTACGATACCCTTTCTGAAGCCAGTAAACAAACCCTGGAATACCAGGGTGGCCCCATGAACGAAGAAGAGGCGCTGGCATTCCGCAGCGATCCATTATTTCATCAATACATCCAGATCAGGATCTGGGATGATATGGGCAAGGAAACGGATATGCCGGTAAATCCCGAAGACGTAGAGCGGATGCGCGAGAAAACGCTTGCCTACCTGCTGGCAAACAGTACTTCTGATAATAATTAGCACCTGTGTATTAAATTGCAGGTCTATGGATCTGCGCGCTGAAATTTTATCGGAGCACTCCCGTGCCCAGTCACTCCGCATTGCTGCATGGATAGGCCCTCATCCGGAGCGGTTTGCCGCATTGATACATTTATTCCTGCACGACGAATACCGCGTGGTACAGCGGGCAGCGTGGATTGTAAGCTTTGTGGCAGAAAGGCACCCGGAGTTGCTTGCCCCTCACCTGCCGGCAATGGTAGCCAGGATGGAGGAAACAGGTATGCCTGTGGCAGTGAAGAGGAATGTATTAAGGGTATTGCAATACCTGCGCATCCCTGAGTCCCTGCAAGGGCCGGTGATGAACAGTTGTTTTGCATTCCTGGAAGATCCGCTGGAAACCGTAGCAGTGAAAGCATTTTCCATGACGATACTGGCTAACCTGGCAAAAGATTATCCCGACATCAAAAACGAGATCCGGCTGCTGATAGCAGCAGAGCTGGAAAATAATCCCACGCCTGGCATCCGTTCCAGGGCGCAGAGAGTGTTGAAAGAAATACAATAGCGGGTTACACGCTAAAAGCAAAAGCAGCGCAACAAGGTATAATACCCTGCTGTGCTGCTTTTTTAATGTGATATAACCATCGGCTATGCGTTGGCATCTCCTGCTGCGTCAGCGGCTGGAGGTGTAACGGGCGCCTTTGCTTCTCTTGGTTCTCTTGGCTCCCTCGGTTCCTTGGGTTCTCTTGGTTCCTTAGGTTCTTTTTCCTTCTTTTTCGCTGCTTTAGGAGCAAAGATGGCGATCATACGCTTACCTTCCATGGTAGGCATACTTTCCAGACCACCTACTTCTGCCAGCCTTTCAGCAAACTTCAGGAGAATCAATTCACCACGTTCCTTAAACATGATAGCACGTCCTTTAAACTGTACATAGGTTTTTACCTTGTTACCGTCTTTCAGGAAGCTTTCAGCATGTTTCGCTTTAAAATCGAAGTCATGGTCGTCGGTGTTAGGCGTAAAGCGAATTTCTTTCACTTCACTTTTGTGCGCCTTCGCCTTCATTTCCTTTTCCTTCTTTTTCTTTTCGTAGAGGAATTTATTGTAGTCGATGATACGACAAACGGGAGGCACAGCATTAGGGGAAATCTCCACCAGGTCTAAACCCTGTTCCTCAGCCATACGCAGCGCATCCTCTGTTTTGTAGACACCTACCTCAATATTTTCACCTACAAGTCGTACCTCAGGAACGCGTATCATCCTGTTAGTGCGATGTTCTTGTTGTTGTTCCCTGCGGAAGTTGGGGTTTCTTCCCCGGTTGTTGCCGCCAAAACTGCTTGGTCTGGGTCTTTGTTGCATTAAGAAAAATAAAATTAATTAATTAATTGTCCATTTAGTCCGTGGTCCACATATCGTCCAGGGACCAAAAACAATCTTTACAAAAATACGGGGAAAATTACAGCAATTAACATACCTCAATCGAGTAATGTTCATTGTTTTATATACCTTTTTTCCACATTTATGCGATGTTATTCAATTGGCTTCCGGTTTGCTACCTCTTCGTTTATCATAGTGGTAAACTGCCCGAGTTGCATAGTTCCCAAATCACCTTTTGACTGACGACGAACGGCTACTACATTATCAGCTGCTTCTTTTTCACCGAGTACGAGCATGTACGGAATCTTTGCCAGCTCTGCTTCCCGGATCTTCTTACCTATTTTTTCGCTTCTGTCATCTATTTCAGCGCGAATTTCCGCTTTTTTTAGCAATTCTGCTACTTTTTCTGCATACGCCTGGCTTTTATCACTGATAGGGAGGATCTTCACCTGTGTTGGCGCTAACCACAACGGGAATTTACCGGCACAGTGTTCGATCAGTACAGCAATAAAGCGTTCCAGTGAACCAAATGGCGCACGGTGGATCATTACCGGGCGGTGTTTCTGGTTGTCTGCCCCGATGTACTCCAGCTCAAAGCGTTCCGGCAGGTTATAATCCACCTGGATGGTACCAAGCTGCCATTTGCGGCCCAGTGCATCCTTCACCATGAAGTCGAGCTTAGGACCATAGAAAGCCGCTTCGCCATATTCCACTACGGTGTTAAGGCCCTTTTCTGCTGCAGACTCAATAATGGCCTGTTCTGCCAGATCCCAGTTTTCATCGGTTCCGATGTACTTGCTGCGGTCATCTTTATCGCGCAGCGAGATCTGGGCAGTGAAATCCGTAAAGCTAAGGCTGTTGAATACATACATCACCAGGTCTATCACTTTCTGGAATTCTTCCTTCACCTGGTCCGGACGGCAAAACAGATGCGCATCATCCTGCGTAAATCCTCTTACACGGGTAAGGCCATGCAGTTCACCATGCTGCTCATAACGGTATACGGTACCGAATTCGGCAAAACGCACAGGTAAGTCTTTGTACGACTTTGGCGATACCTTATACAGCTCACAGTGATGCGGGCAGTTCATGGGTTTCAGCATAAACTCCTCACCTTCTTCCGGTGTATGGATCGGCTGAAAACTGTCTTTACCATATTTTTCGTAGTGACCAGAAGTCACGTACAGATTTTTATTCCCGATATGCGGTGTTACTACCGGCAGGTAACCGCTGGCCAGCTGGGCTTCCTGGAGGAAACGCTGCAGGCGTTCGCGCAACATGGCGCCTTTGGGTAACCACATCGGTAAACCCAAACCTACTTTTTCAGAGAAGGCAAACAGTTCCAGTTCCTTACCCAGTTTACGGTGATCACGTTTCTTGGCTTCCTCTATCAGGGCCAGGTATTCATCCAGCTCTTTCTGATTAGGGAAGGTGATGCCGTAGATGCGGGTAAGCATCTTATTTTTTTCACTGCCACGCCAGTAAGCGCCTGCAATGCTGGTAAGCTTGATGGATTTGATAAAGCCGGTATTCGGAATATGCGGTCCGCGGCAAAGATCTGTGAATCCGCCCTGGGTATAGAAAGTGATGCTTCCATCAGGTAATTCATTGATCGTTTCTATTTTATACGGATCGCCTTTTTCAGTAAAATAAGTCAGTGCATCTGCCTTACTTACTTCTTTGCGCACGTATTCGCTGTTGTGTTTAGACAGCTCCACCATTTTTGCTTCGATCGCTTTCAGATCTTCTTCAGAAATGGTGCGGTCGCCCAAATCAATATCGTAATAGAATCCGTTTTCAATTGAAGGGCCATAGCCGAGTTTTACGCCGGGGTACAGGGCTTCCAGTGCTTCGGCCATCAGATGCGCCGAGGAATGCCACATTGTTGCTTTACCATCCTTATCCACCCACGTCAGCAGCTGCAGCGTGCTATCCGTCAAAATCGGGCGTGTAGCATCCACTACCTGCCCGTTAACATTTGCTGCCAATACTTTGCGTGCCAATCCTTCGCTGATGGATTTGGCAATGTCCAATGCAGTTACTCCTGATTCATACTGACGAACTGCGCCATCCGGAAAAGTGATATTTATCATACGTTTTGCTGTTAGCGCCATACTTTTTCATATGGGCTATATTTCCTTTATAAAATGTTTGCGAAGTTAAGAAATAGTTTGTTAGCATTTAGATAACCATGTCCTTGAACTTAAGGATTTTAAAAATAAATATTTATACAGCGGTGTGAACACAGTTGAATTATACATTTATAATTACAAATCATTACAACAAAGGTACTATTACTTATCGCTGCCGCAATACCCAGGCATCCGTCCTTATAGGATAAGCCGTAGATAACCCGTAGTTAAGCCGTAGTTAAGCCGTATATAAGCCATACCTATAAGATACGGTTTATCTATGGTTTATCAGTGTCTTTATTACAAGTGTAATATAAGGTTTGTAAAAGTCTCCTCTGCATAGGACTAGTTCCATAGTCGGGTAACATCTGCACAATCATCGGGCATATGAGGCTCAAAATCCTTTCGGGAGTACAATCCAGGCAATAATCCAAGTGCTGTTCTTAGCTCATTTATTTCAAAATATCATTCGTACTTAGAAGATAATAATGGGAAATCGCATTTGATATATTTAAAAGAAATATCTGTAATAACTGCGATATCGGAATAAAGAATAAATTAATTTTAATCCTGTAATAAAAAAACATTACATATGACAATTGGAAACTTAAAACTGTATGACATCTTCCGCAAGGATTTGCATTTGTCGGACGACAAAGCCCTGGAAGTTGTAAACGCAATGGATGATCATTATGAGAGGAAATCATCCGCGAAAATTGAGCAACTGGCTAATAAAGGCGAGTTGTTGGCCGTTAAAAACGAACTAAAGCAGGACATCCACACGCTCGCCACCAGGATGGATCTGATGGCCACTAAAGAGGAGTTATCAGCGGTTAAAAATGAACTTAAGCAGGAAATCCACACGCTGGCTACCCGCATGGATCTGATGGCCACTAAAGAGGAGCTGTCGGCTGTTAAAACAGGGTTAACGCTGGATATCCAGAAGGTTAAATCAGAATTGACCGTGGACATCCAAAAAGTTAAAACGGACTTGACGATGGATATCCAGAAGGTTAAATCAGAATTGACTGACACGATCAACCATGTCAAAGCAGAGCTGATCAACACGATTCACAAATCGGTACACTACGCCGCCATTGCCCAGTTTATTGCTATAGTAGCTGCTTTGGTAGGAATCATCAGGTACTGCCTGGTGAGATAATGCCCCCCTACTATCACCCCATTTGTATGTACTATCACCCCTTTGAATTCCGGATCAGAACTTAAAGTTATAAGTCACCGACGGTAACACCGGAAACAACGATACCTGCTTCGCACTCACCTTCAACGTGCCATCTACCGCACTCCCCTCCTGGTCAAAGTAAATAAAATAAGGATTTTTCCTGCTGTAAACATTATACACAGAAAACGTCCAGCTGCCTTTAACACGCTTATTGGGCCTTTTAGACACCGGCGTATATATGGCCGACAGATCCAGCCGGTGATAGGCATCCAGCCTGTAAGAGTTAATGCTGCCGTAACCCTGTACCAGCGTACCTTCTATAAAATAGAACTTTTCCGGTAACGTAGTGGTATTACCGCTGCCGTAAATAAACACAGCCGACACAGTCCACCGTTTACTCAGGTCGTAAGTGCCCACCAGCGACAAATCATGACGGCGATCGTACTTTGCGGGATAACGGTTGCCATCATTCAGCGCAGGAAATTGCCGCCACGTCCAGGCCAACGTATAACCCAGCCAGCCGGTAAACCGCCCCTTCTTTTTGTTTACAAATAATTCCATTCCATAAGCCTCGCCCTTCCCAAAAACGAAGTCCAGTTCCGGATCATTCAAGGAAGGCGTATATCCTTCCCTGTATTCAATCTGGTTTTGCAGGCTTTTGTAATATACCTCTGCAGAAGCTTCATACATATTGTTGTTGAAGTTGCGGAAGTACCCGGCTGAATATTGCCAGGAAATCTGCGGCTGCACCAGGTAAGTGCTGGGCACCCAAACGTCCGTAGGCAAAGTAGTACCTGCGTTGGATACGAGGTGAATAAACTGGTAATTACGGGTGGCCGAAGCTTTTACGGAGCTTTCCTCGTTCCACGACCATCGCAAAATGACCCGTGGCTCAAAGCCACCATGACGGGATATCGGTTGCCAGCGCCGGTATACGATGCTATCGGTTTTATTCCCTGCTGCATCACGGGTATAGCGGGTATAGGGGCCTATCTGCATAAAGCCGCTGTAGCGCACGCCCACGTTCAGCTGCAGCCGGGGAGATATTTCCCAGTCGTCCATCAGGTACAACGCCACCTCATGGGCATATTTCTTAAACACATTCTCCGGGGAGAACCTGGTGGAATCCTGCTCCCCGCTGATGGTAGACGGCGTAAAAGTGTGATAGATATAGTTGCCGCCAAAACGGATATGGTGCTTTACATGCGCATAGTAATCGAAATCTGTTTTCAGGTTCATATCGCTGATGCCGGAAGACAACCTGATATCAAAATTATTCTGCAGCGCGCTGAACTGAAATTTATAATCATTGTAGATGAGGGAAGTGTTGGCAAACAACTTCTGACTGAATACATGATTCCACCGCAAAGTAGCCGTGGTATTGCCCCAGGGGATCTTTACATCAAAGGAGCGGTCCTGGTTATTAAAGCTGAATACATCTTTCCCAAGATAACCGCTCAGGTAAATACGGTCTTTATCAGAAATAGCGTAGTTCATCTTTACATTCAGATCGTAGAAATAATAACCCGAACCCTTATACGAAGTATTATTAATGAATGGTTTTGTAACGAGGTCGATATAAGTACGGCGGCCGCTGACGATAAAGGAGGCTTTATCTTTTTTCAGCGGTCCCTGGAAAGACAGCCGGGAAGAGATCAGCCCTATTCCCCCTTCTCCCTGGAAATTTTTATTATTCCCCTCCTTCATGGCGATATCCGCCACAGACGACAACCGGCCGCCATAATTGGCTGGCATACCACCTTTGATGAGGGTGGTGCTCCGGATGGCATCTGCATTAAACACAGAGAAAAAGCCAAAGAGATGGCCTGTATTATACACCGGGGCTTCATCGAGCAGGATAAGATTTTGATCGGCTCCGCCACCACGCACATAAAAACCGGCATTCCCTTCACCAGCGGCCTGTACGCCCGGCATAAGCTGCAGGGCTTTGAGCACGTCCACCTCTCCCATTAATGCGGGCAGTTTCTTTATTTGTACCGCCGTTAACTCCGCCTTGCCCATGTCGGTACTTTTTACATTGGCGTCTTTTCTTTTGTCGGTGACCACCACTTCCTTTGCCTGGTACGAACGTGGGTACAGTTGCAGGTGCTGGGTGGTATTCCCATCCAGGGTAAGCGCTACTGCTTTGGATTCATAGCCCAGAAAAGAATACAAAAGGATGTAGTTGCCGGCCGGCAGGGTGATAGAATAAAATCCGTAGTTATTGGTATGTACCCCGTTGGTGGAATGCAGCACCTGCACGGTGGCGCCGGGGAGTGATTCACCATTGGTACTGTCTTTAATAAACCCGCTTACGGTAAATTGCTGTCCCGCTGTTTCATTAAAGAAACATAGCAAAAAGAAGAACAATAAAAAGGGACTATATCGTGTGAACATACCGTAAATCATGAGCAGCAAATGCAAAAGTAATTTACGATTTACTGCGCACGATCCAACGATTACTTATTATTTATAGCTCAGGCTATCTTTGGTTTCACCGCAGGTGAGCATCTTATGACCGAAGTAAGGATTCTGTATGTCTGCCTTGTCGTTGAGCCAGTAAGCGCCTTTGTCATCAAAGGCCATCGGGCAGTATTGGTGATAAATAGTATGACCTTTCAGGCCCGTATTCTTCACAAGGTCGAACAGCATATCGGATACCATCTGGAAAGCCGCTCTTTTACCATCGAGTTCCGTTTCCCCTGCCAGCCCGGCTAATTCGGCGCTTACGCTGCCGGTGATGCCGGTAATATTGGCCAGGTGGCTGCTATCCATCTGTAAAAGGTTCACCGGGAGACTGTCCACATGCCCTTTGAGCGCCGCCGCAGCGGTGTTGGCAGCAGTGCTATCGGCCTGTACCAGCGCATCCGAAAGTTTATAATACGATTGCATAATGGCGCCGAGTGAGTCGTAAAATACCTGGCTATATGGCGCCTGTAACGCGGTGGAAGCGCCTGCCGCTGCTGCCTCCTCCTTCGGGGCGGCCTGCTGGTTGCAGGCAAACAGGGCCGCACTCAGCATCAGTAAGCCAACCGGAACGCATACTTTAAAATTCATAATCTTACACTTTGCAACAAAACTAAATAAAATGACCGGATTGTTTCTCAGGAGTACTGAATTTGAGTAGGTTAAAGTCCGCATTTTTCCTTAACTTTGCACGTTTTTTATCCAATTTTTTTATTTTTTATGTTGATCGCATTACAGGACATTACGTTTGAGTTTGGGTCCAGGGTTATTCTGGAAAATTCCTCGTGGCATATAGAACCGGGCGACCGTGTGGGGCTTATCGGGTTGAATGGTACCGGCAAATCTACCCTGTTGCGCATTATCAATGGGGAATATTCCATTTCCAAAGGAAGTGTTAATAAAAGTAAAAGTCTGACGATTGGCTTCTTTAACCAGGACCTGCTCAGCTTTGAAACCGATGAATCTATTCTTACCGTAGGCATGATGGCCTTTGGCAAGGCGCTGGAGCTGGAGAAAGACATTGAGCGTATTACCCGGGAACTGGAAGACAGCCAGACAGAAGAACTGTTGCACGAATTCAGCGATAAACTGCATGAATTTGAAGCGCTCGACGGCTACAACATGAAACACAAAACGGCACAGGTGCTGGAAGGTCTTGGTTTTACCACCTCCGACCTGGAACGGCCATACAGCCAGTTTTCCGGTGGATGGCGTATGCGTGTGCTCCTGGCCCGTCTTATCCTGCAGCAGCCGGATGTGCTGATGCTCGATGAGCCCACGAACCACCTGGATCTTCCCTCCATCGAATGGCTGGAAAGGTACCTGGTAGGGTACAACGGCGCCGTGATCATTGTATCGCACGACCGTTTCTTCCTGGACCGTATGGTGAATAAGATCGTGGAAGTATACCAGCAGCAGCTGCACCACTACGCCGGTTCTTACGCCGACTATGAAGTGGAAAAGGAACTGCGCCGCGAAATGCAGCAACGTGCTTACGAAAACCAGCAAGACTATATCCGCCAGCAGGAACGCTTTATTGAGCGCTTTAAAGCCAAAGCGTCCAAAGCCGCCCAGGCACAGAGTATCGCCAAAAGGCTCGATAAACTGGAGCGTGTGGAACAAACCGATAACGGTCCATCTAAAATAAAAATCAACTTCACCGTAGATAAAACGCCTGGTAAGATCTTATGTACCCTGAATAACATCAGTAAAAGCTTCGGCAAGATAGAGATCTTAAAAAATACCAGCGCAGAAATCAACCGTGGCGATAAAATAGCCTTAATCGGCGCCAATGGTAAGGGTAAGTCTACCCTGCTGCGGATCATCTTTGGTATGGAGCCGATGGAAGGTGAACGGGTACCCGGTCATAACGTGGTAACCAGCTTCTATGCACAGCACCAGCTGGAATCACTGGACATGAACAGCGAAATACTGGATGAACTGAAAAACTTTGGCAGCGGCCGTACAGAGCTGGAACTACGCCAGTTGTTGGGCTGCTTCCTCTTTACCGGCGATGATGTATTTAAAAAGATCAAGATCCTGTCCGGAGGTGAAAAGGCCCGTGTGGCGCTGGCAAAAACCATTATCAGCCAGGCCAACTTCCTGATGCTGGATGAGCCCACGAACCACCTGGACATGAACTCCGTGCAAATGCTGATAGATGCCCTCAACAAATACGACGGCAGCCTGGTACTGGTATCGCACGACCGTTACTTCGTAAGCCAGACCGCCAACAAGATCTGGGAAATCGTTGACGGTGAAATCAAGGAGTTCAAAGGTACCTACAACGAATACGAAGAGTGGAAAAAGAGAATGGCTGCCCAGCAACAACCCGGCAATGCCAAAGCCACTAACAATAACGCAGATACGAAAAAAGAAAGCCGCCAGCAAGCCTCCGCCCCTGCTGCAGATGCAGGCAAAGGCGCTATCAACAAAGACGTACAGCGTGAACTGCAGAAACAACAAAAACAGTTTTCACAGGTAGAAGGCCAGGTGGCCAGCCTGAAGGAACGTAAAGCCGGCCTGGAAGCCAGCCTGGGTTCTCCTGAAATCTATAACGATAAAGCTAAATTTGCCCAGGTAGAAAGCGAATACCAGGATGTTCAGAAATACCTGGACAGGGCCAATCAGCAATATGAGCAGTTATTTGAGAAAATAATGCAGCTGGAAGCGAACCTTATCAGTTAGTAATTTTGTTATACAGGTATCTTTCGGGATACCTGTATAACAACACTTAAACCCTTTCTGAAGTATGCAAAAAATACTGGTTGTTGAAGACGAAGTTAAAGTAGCCAATGCCGTGAAGAAAGGACTGGAAGAAAACGGTTTTGATGTGGATGTGGCCTACGACGGACGTATAGGCAAAGGATTGGCCACCAGCAACGATTACGACCTGGTGATCCTGGACCTCAACCTGCCCCACAACAACGGCTACGAGCTGTGTGAAGTAATCCGCCATAAAAACAACCGCGTTCCTGTGATTATGCTCACCGCCCTTGGTGGCATGGAAGATAAAATGCAGGCTTTTGAGCTGGGTGCGGACGACTACCTCGTTAAGCCTTTCGACTTCCGCGAACTGCTGGCGCGTATCCGGGTATTCCTGAAAAGAGCCGGCTCCGACGCCACTCACGGTACCCAGTACAAAATCAGTATCGCCGACCTGGAAATAGACCGGGAGAAAAAAGACGTAACCCGTGGCGGCAAAAAAATTGCCCTCACCGCCAAAGAATACCAGCTGCTGGAATTTCTGGCCATGCATAAAGGCAAGGTTATCTCTAAAATCACCATCGCCGAAAAAGTATGGGATATCGACTTCGATACCGGTACCAACGTGATTGAAGTGTACATGAACTTCCTCCGCAAAAAAATTGACAAAGATTTTGATCAGAAACTCCTGCACACCAAAACAGGTATGGGTTATTATCTTTCTGAAGAATAACACGCCCGGTTGAAAATCAAATATAAAATAGCGCTTTATTATACCCTCTCGGCCACGCTGATGCTCGTTGCATTTGCCGTGCTGGCGTATTATTTCTCCGCCAAATCACGGAAGGCGGAATACCTGGAAAGACTGGAATACCGCGCCCGCTCCATTGCCAACGTGATTATTGAAGACGGCAATGTAAAGGTGGATTTGCTGCGGAAACTGGACCGGACCACCTTCCAGGATCTTTATAAAGAAACGATCCTCGTATACAACCCCAGTTACGACCTGCTGTACAGCAATCTGAAAGACACCACCATCCGCACACATCCGAGTTTACTCGACTACATCAAAGAGAATAAACTGTACAGCTACGACAAAGGCAGTGGTGAAGTTGTAGGCGTTTATTATACAGAGGGCAATGTGTCTGTCATCGTAATTGTATCTTCCTTTGATAAATATGGTTTTCAAAACCTGCAGAACCTCAGCCAGATCCTGCTGCTGGAGCTGATTACCGCTGTGATAGTGCTGGTAGGCGTAGGTTACTTTTTTGCCCGTAAAATGGTGCAGCCTATCGATCAGCTGGTACAACAGGTAGATAGTATCAATGCCAATAACATGCAGGACACGCAGGTAGCCGTGAAAGGGAAAGATGAAATAGCTAAGCTGGGCGCCAACTTCAACACCATGCTGCAACGCCTCAGCGAGTCGTTCCATCTGCAAAAAAGCTTTGTGAGCAACGCCTCCCATGAGCTGCGTACCCCCCTGGCAGCCATCATCAGCCAGTTACAGGTGGCACTATCCAAAGACCGTAGCAAAGAAGAATACCTGGCATTACTCACCTCCGTGCTGGAAGATGCAGAAAACCTCTCCGACCTTTCCAATGGCCTGCTGCAACTGGCGCAGTCGGAAATGCGGCAACAGGAATTTGTATTGGGTAATGTAAGGATCGATGAATTACTGATGGAGATGACCACCCTGATCCGGTTGAAACAAAAAACCTCCAGCAAAGTAGAGATCCAGTTTATGAAGGTGCCGGATAATGATTTGCTGGTAACCTGTTATGGAAATGAGAATTTATTAAAGGTACTTTTCCTGAACCTGATCGACAATGCGTGTAAGTTTTCCGAAAATAACACGGCGCATGTGTCGATAGATTTTTACACGCAACATATCCTCGTACAGATAAAAGATTCCGGCATCGGTATTCCACCAGACGACATTAACAAAATATTTGAACCCTTTTACCGTGGTCAGAATGCCCTTCAGATCCGCGGCCACGGCCTGGGTTTATCTATCTGTAAAAAAATTGTGCAGATCCATAACGGCCACATTACTGTTACTTCCAATCCCGAAGGTGGCACCACTTTCTCCGTCATCCTCCCACATGTTTAAATTTCTTTTAAGTTTTTTTTAATCTTCCTTAAAGGCCGCTTTAATTCACCTTTCTGAGCTTTGTGCCATGAAATCTGGCATTATGCGAACTATCAGGATGCTGTTCCTAACAGCGTGTATTTCCGGCCTGGGCTATATTCAACATGCACAGGCGCAAATCACTTCTCAACCTGTCACCTTGCAGGCAGTTGAAGATTCATTTCTTACAAAAAACTATTTATTACTGGCGCAACGCTACCAGGTAGACGCTTCCAAAGCGCTGATCCGGCAGGCGAAGATGTGGAACAACCCCTCCTTCAGCACCGTACTGGGTTTTGGCAGCACCAATAATTTCAAGCCGTTTAATGTGGGCGCCGGTGGCGAAACACAATACAACCTGGATCAACTGATCCAGCTGGCAGGCAAACGGAATAAAACCATACAACTGGCGGCAGCAGCAGCTAAAATGAGCGAAGCCAACTTCGATGAACTGGTGCGCACCCTCCGCTTACAACTCCGGGAAAACTTCTACAATGTATACTACCAGCAACAGAGCGAAACAGTGTTGAAAGAACAGCTGGATAACCTGCAGAAAATTGTGGATGCATATGTAACGGCAGATAAAAAAGGAAGCGTGGCCCACGCGGATCTCGTAAGGCTGCAGGCATTACAGGTAGGCATTGAAAACGACTTTGCCGATCTGAAACAACAGGAATTGGAATCACAGAAAAACCTGCAACAGTTGTTACATACCAGTGTTTTTTATGAAGCCCGGCTGCAACCTGCGGACCTGGCTTCATATAACCTGGATAAAATCCAGCTGCAACCGCTGCTCGACAGCGTAGCGCAGAACAGGCCGGATGTACGGATGGCCGACATGCAGTATCAAACCGCACAGCTGAACTACCGCCTCCAGAAATCAATGGCAGTACCGGACCTTCATGTAGGCGCTACCTACGACAAACAAGGCAGTTACACACCAAATTTCGTGGGACTCACACTGGGCATTGACTTACCCACCTGGAACCGTAACCAGGGAAATATCCGCGCAGCGCAGCTCCAGATCGGGTCAGAGCAACAACAACTGCTGCAGCAACAATCCATCGCACAATCGGAAGTGCTGAATGCTTATCAGCGCATATTAGCACTGGAAAAGCGTTACAAAGGATTTGACCTGCACCAGTTCCAGGGAGAATTTGATACCCTGATTGCAGAAGTGGCCAAGAATTTCAGCAAAGGAAATATCTCCCTTCTTCAGTTCATCGATTACTTCAACAGTTACAGCGATAACGCAAAAAATATCAACAAGTTTTTATCCAACCGGGTAAATGCCTACGAAGAACTCAACTATGCAACAGGACAAGAATTATTTAAAAATTAAGCGCATGAAACAGCCTTTCCTTTTTATTGGCTTTTCGCTGCTGGCAACCATTCTATGGAGTGGTTGTAAACACAGCCAGGCAGAAGATCAGGAGAAAACCACCTTTGTGCTCAGCGATACCATGCTGAAAAATATCCGTATCGATACCGCACATCTGCAACCGGTGGTGAATGAAGTTCGTTTATCCGGTAAGGTTACCCCCAACGGCGGCAAGGTATTGAAAGTATATCCACTGGTGAGCGGGTATGTGGAAGATATCAAAGTTCAGCTGGGCGACTATGTACAGAAAGGCCAGGTACTGGCCGTTATACACAGTGCTGAAATTGCTGATTACGAAAAGCAGCTGGCACAGGCTAAGTCGGACCGCAATGTGGCAGACAAAAACCTCAAAGTGGCCCAGGACCTGTTCGACAGCCGTTTGAACACAGATAAAGATGTAGTAAATGCCAAAGGAGAAGTACAGAAATCTGATGCAGAAATTAACCGGCTCAACGACCTGTTTAAAATATACCGTAAAGGTAAAGGCGCTACCTACCTGGTAACCGCCCCTATTTCCGGTTATATTATTGAGAAGAATATCAATAATAACATGGAGATACGTACCGATAACAGTTCCAATATTTTCACCATCTCTGAGCTGGACGATGTGTGGGTAATGGCCAATGTTTTTGAAACAGATATCGCACGCATCAAAGAAGGCTATGAAGCAGACGTGGTAACAGTAAGTTACCCTGATCAGCCTTTCCGTGGCAAAATCGACAAGATCTACAACTTCCTGGACCCCGCTACCAAAACCATGCAGGTAAGGATCAGCATCGATAATAAAAACATGCTGCTGAAGCCGGAAATGTTTGCCACGGTATATGTAAAATACCAGGATAACGACCAGAAAATAGCCGTCCCTTCTGCCGCCGTCATCTTTGATAACAGCAAAAATTATGTGCTGGTATTTAAAGACAAATTTAATATAGCCGTACGCGAGGTGGAAGTAGATAAAACAGCTGGTGATATTACTTATATCTCCTCCGGCTTAGCAGCAGAAGAGAAAGTGATCTCCAAAAACCAATTGCTCATTTACGATGCACTTAAAGATTAATCCGGCAATGAAGCAGTTGTTCTCCATAGGAATACTGGCACTGGGCAGTACCCGCCTGCTGGCACAGGAAAAGAAAACGGATAGCATTATCCCGTACACGTTCCATTTTCAGCAAACGCTGGTAACGCAATGGCATCCTGATTTCTCCGCGAAGTACTCAGGCGCCAACAGTTTCCGTACCCATGAAAAAGGGGCTACGTCTATTACCAGTACTGTTTATGCCGGTATCCGTCCGTGGAAGAACTTTGAATTATATGTGAACCCGGAACTCGCCGGTGGTGAAGGTCTCA
Organism: Chitinophaga sp. CC14; assembly: GCF_048957795.1. NCBI lineage: Bacteria > Pseudomonadati > Bacteroidota > Chitinophagia > Chitinophagales > Chitinophagaceae > Chitinophaga > Chitinophaga sp. CC14. The sequence continues at coordinate 31,420 of NZ_JARBFY010000004.1, read as the reverse complement.
GCCATGCCACCGGCATTGCGGGTTTCCCGAACGGAGAAACCTTCCGTGTGGGCGATCCTAAACCAAAAATTTACCTGGCCCGCGCTTATGGCGTATATACGTTGCCGTTAACTTCTGCTACAGAAGCGGATGGCGATGATCTGAATCATGTAGGCGGCGTCACTCCTACTCATTATCTGCGGTTTATCGGTGGTAAATACTGCCTCGCGGATTTCTTTGATCAGAATGCGTATAGCCATGATCCCCGCACCCAGTTTATGAACTGGTCGCTGATGAGCAACGCCGCATGGGACTATCCCGCAGATGTACGCGGTTATACGATGGCACTGACCGTTCAGTACCGGAAAGATAACTGGCTGTTGCAGGCAGCTACCTCCCTGGAGCCGGAAGAAGCCAACGGACCGAAGCTGAATTACCACTATGGTAAATCCAACGGCGAAGTAGTGGAAGTAACGCACACGCATACACTAAATAAGCATGAAGGGAATGTGCGGCTAATGGCTTTTATTAACCAGGCCCCTATGGGCAATTATAACGAAGCGGTGAGCGTGGCAAAAGATACGCCCGACATCAGTTCCGTAAGAAGAGATGGTCGTACCAAATATGGTTTCGGCATCAATATAGACCAGGAGCTGACCAACAGCGGCGGCGCTTTCCTGAAAGCATCGTGGAATGATGGTCGTAATGAAACCTGGGCTTATACAGAAATCGACCGTTCCATCAGCGCCGGATGGCTGCAAAACGGCCAGTGCTGGCACCGGGCGCAAGACAACGCCGGCGTTGCGGTGGTGGTAAACGGATTATCAGCAGAGCACCGCAACTACCTTGCTGCAGGCGGCACAGGCTTCATGATCGGCGACGGCCAGCTGAACTATGCACCGGAAATGATCGCCGAAGTTTTCTATCAATGTAACATTACCAGGCTACATATAGCCTTAAGCCCTGATTACCAGTTTGTGATGCACCCTGCCTACAACAGGGACCGCGGACCGGTAAATATCATCGGGTTAAGGACCAGAGTGGCATTCTAAAGAACAGGACTTATGAATAAATTCATTAGAAATATTGTCGCTTTTTCGCTGAGAAACAAACTGTTTGTTTTTATCAGTGTGGCTACGCTGATCGCAGCAGGCATATTCTCATTTTTGCATACGCCCATTGAAGCCTTTCCCGACGTTACCAATACACAGATCGTGATTGTAACCAAATGGAACGGCCGCAGCGCGCAGGAAGTGGAACGCTTTGTAACGCTGCCCATAGAAGTATCTATGAATGCGGTACAGAAGAAAACCAGCGTACGCTCTGTTACCATGTTCGGATTATCTGTAGTAAAGATCATGTTTGACGATGACGTAGAAGATTTCTTCGCCCGGCAACAGGTCAACAACATGCTGCAGAGTATCAGTTTGCCGGAGGGCGCCGATCCCGAAGTACAGCCGCCCTATGGCCCTACCGGTGAGATATTCCGGTACTACCTGAAAAGCAGCAAACGCGACTCCCGCGACCTGCTCACCTGGCAAAACTGGGTGATAGACCGGCAGATCCGCAGCGTGCCCGGCGTTGCCGACGTAGTGGCCTTCGGCGGACAGGAAAAGATCTATGAGATCTCCGCTGACCCGGTAAGACTTGCCAAATACGATATCACCCCGCTGGAATTATACCAGGCCGTTACCAAAAGTAATGTGAACGTAGGCGGCGATGTAATTGAAAAGAACGGACAGGCATATGTAGTGCGTGGTATCGGCCTGTTGAACAGTATTCCCGATATCAATAACATCATTGTTCAGAATATCAATGGCGTGCCCCTCCTGGTGAAAGACCTGGCTAATGTACATGAAGCCTCCGCGCCGCGTGTAGGCCAGGTAGGCATAGGCAGCAACGACGACCTGGTAGAAGGCATTGTGGTAATGCGTAAAGGAGAAAATCCGACAGAAGTGCTCGCCCGCCTGAAAGAGAAGCTGAAGGAGCTGAATGAAACCATTTTGCCCGATGATATTAAAATGGAAACGTTCTACGACCGTGATAACCTCATGGAGTTCTGCACCCATACGGTGATGCACAACCTCGCTGAAGGAATCATTTTTGTAACGGTGATCGTATTCCTGTTCATGGCCGACTGGCGCACCACCGTGATTGTATCCATCATTATTCCGCTGGCCCTGTTGTTTGCCTTTATGTGCTTACGCCTGAAAGGCATGAGCGCCAACCTGCTGTCGATGGGGGCGATCGATTTCGGTATCATCATAGATGGCGCCGTGGTAATGGTGGAGGGCATCTTCGTGATGCTGGACCATAAGGCCCACAAGTTTGGCATGGAGCGGTTCAACAAAATGGCGAAGCTGGGCTGGATCAAGCAAACCGGTGGAGAACTGGCCAAAGCCATCTTCTTCTCTAAACTCATTATCATCATCTCCCTGATCCCCATATTTTCTTTCCAGAAAGTAGAAGGTAAAATGTTTTCGCCACTGGCCTGGACGCTGGGATTTGCTTTACTGGGCGCATTACTGTTCACCTTAACACTGGTGCCTGTACTGTGTTCTATACTGCTCAATAAAAACGTGAAAGAGAAAAACAACCCGTTGGTGAATTTCTTTGACCGTTTTGTAATGAAAGGATTCGGATGGACCTACCGGAATAAACGCCTGAGTCTTACGCTGGCACTGGCTTTTATGGTGCTCACCTTTGTTTCGGCCAAATTCCTGGGAACAGAGTTCCTTCCACAACTGAATGAAGGCTCCCTGTGGGTAACCACGGAACTGCCCATGAGTATGTCACTCACAGAAAGCACCAAAATGGCGCATGATATCCGCCAGGACCTCGGCGGGTTCCCTGAAGTAAAAAGGGTATTATCGCAGGTAGGCCGCTCCAATGATGGTACAGATCCCAACGGCTTCTACTTTGTACAATACCAGGTAGACCTGGCGCCGAAGGATGAATGGAAACGCAAGATTACACAGGACGAACTGATTTCCCAGATGGAACAGCGCCTGAAGAAATACCCGGGTATCATCCTGAACTTCTCACAACCTATCAGCGACAACGTTTCTGAAGCAGTAGCCGGATTCAAGGCTGCCAACGGTGTGAAGATTTTTGGAGATGACCTCGTGAAGCTGGAATCGCTCTCACAACAGGTAGTAGCGCAATTGAAAACAGTGCAGGGTATTAAAGATCTCGGGGTGATCCGGAATATTGGTCAGCCTGAAATGAGTATCAATCTCGACGACAATAAAATGGCCCAGTATGGCGTAGCCACCGGTGATGCGCAGGCAGTTATTGAAATGGCTATTGGCGGTAAAACGGCTACCCAGCTGTATGAAGGCGAGAAAAAATTCGATATCCGTATCCGTTATGATGAGAACTATCGCAAAACGGAAGATGACCTGGCCAACCTGATGGTGCCTACAATCAACAACAATAAAATACCGCTGAAAGAGATCGCAGAGATCAAAACCATTACCGGGCCGGCTTTCATTTACCGCGACAGTAACAAACGTTTTATCGGCGTGAAGTTCTCTGTTCGTGACCGCGACCTCGGCAGTACCATTGCTGAAGCGCAGGCGAAAATCAACCGGGTGGTGAAACTGCCGAAAGGCTACAGCATTGGCTGGACGGGTGAATTTGAAAACCAGGTGCGCGCCACACAACGACTGGGACAGGTAGTGCCTATCAGTATCATTGCCATCTTTATGGTGTTGTTTATTATGCTGGGCAGTGTAAAGGATGCAGGGCTGGTGTTAATGAACGTGCCGTTTGCACTGATAGGTGGTATCCTGGCATTGCATGTTACCAATATGAACTTTGGTATCTCCGCAGGTGTGGGTTTCATTGCATTGTTTGGTATCTGTATTCAGAATGGCGTGATCCTCATTTCCGTATTCCATAAAAACCTGGAGGCAAAACTATCGTTGAATGAATCGATTAAACTGGGTGTGCAGAGCCGTATACGGCCGGTGGTGATGACAGCCATGATGGCCGCCATAGGCTTGATTCCGGCAGCTATATCACATGGTATCGGATCTGAAACACAGAAGCCACTGGCCATCGTAGTAATTGGCGGGCTTATTACCGCAACGGTACTTACGCTGTTGGTATTCCCGATCATTTTCTACGGTGCTTATAAAAATAAGAAGGATCAGATGTAATGGATTGAATGGCGTGTAGTCGTTTCATTTAGTACGTTATAACGCAGAGGGCTACACGCTTACATTTTTAGTTCGCATATAGGTTGATAGAATGGTCATAGAAAAGAAAAGGCCGGAGTGATCCGGCCGATTCAATTTTATGGTCAGCTACTCCGCCCTGCCGAGAAGAAACAACGCGGGGCGGATTTTTTTATTCTATTTTTCTTCTCCTGGATTTGTTGAACATCAGTCCTTTTTCCACTCCCTTACGCAGTTCCGCCTGTTGTTCCGGAGGTAATGCGTGGGTGGTTTGGCAGGATTCGCTGCAACAGCCATCATACTTTTTTGCGCAGGATTCGCATTGAATAAACAGCAGGTGGCAGCCATCATTCAGGCAGTTGGTATGTGTGTCGCAGGGCGCTCCGCACTGGTGGCATTGACTGATAATATCCTCGCTGATGCGTTCTCCGAGCCTGTCGTCGAATACAAAGTTTTTGCCTTTGAACTTAATGGGAAGTCCTTGCTGACGGGCCTTGTTAGTATATTCAATGATACCGCCTTCGAGGTGGAATACATTTTTAAAGCCGTTGTGCAGCATGTAAGCCGATGCTTTTTCACAGCGGATTCCCCCGGTGCAGTACATGATGATATTCTTGTCTTTTTTATCTGCAAGCATATCTACCGCCATGGGCAGCTGATCGCGGAAAGTATCTGAGGGTACTTCTATGGCGCCTTCAAAATGTCCGACTTCATACTCATAGTGGTTTCTCATGTCCACAATCACGGTATCCGGATCGGCGGTGAGCTCGTTGAAGGTACCGGCATCCACATAACGGCCACGGTTGGCCATGTCGAAGGTGGGATCTTCAATGCCGTCGGCCACTATCTTTTCACGGACTTTGATTTTCAGCACAAAAAAGGATTTGCCGTCATCATCCACGGCGATGTTGAGCCGGATGCCATTGAGGAAGTCGATAGCATACAGTTGTTGCTTAAATGCCTCAAAGTGATGCTCGGGAACGCTCACCTGGGCATTAATGCCTTCGTGGGCTACATAAATACGCCCGAAAGTACCGAGTTGGAAAAGCGATTCGTACAGTTGATCACGGAATGCCTGTGGATCGGGGATTTTTGCGTACTGGTAGAAAGAAACAGTGACGCGTTTAAACGTTTCATTGGCCAGCCGTACTTTCAGTTCGGCGGCAGATACTCTGTTGTGTAATGCCATAATTGCTTGAAATTTTAAGGACGCCTGCGTCGCGAACAAAACTCCAATCAACCCTCTTTAATCGTAAAAGAACAATTGATTTAGGCCGCAAAGGTAGCAAAATTCACTGAATATCAGTAGTGATAAGGGTCTGATTTCTTCGCCCACTGGTAAAGAATATGTAAGGAAAACCAGGCTATTGCGCTGATAATGAAGATGTAACCGATAAAGCCGGGAGTTCTCAGTTCTGCCGCGCCGGGCAGGTCATTTGTTTCCGTAATGTAGGAGGCTGCCGCCAGGATAATTCCCGACAGCAGCACAATGAGGGCGATTTTTCTCATACCGGATGGTTCAAAGGATGACGCTTCGTTCTGGCACCAACGTGTGAGTAAAATGTGTACTACGCTGGGCCAAAATATACTTACCTTACTAACGAATTAACTCAACCAAAGGTTCACCGGAGATCTAAAAAATATTTATCTTTTTATAACTATTTGATAATTATTGTATATATCTTTGCGGACACGTTACAACCCCAATTGGCACCCTTTTTGAAAATTGACTAAGAGAAGCAATATTGTTTAACCCGAAAATGTTATTTTATGAGTATTTACATTACTTACTTTATTTATGCAGTTGTTGGTATCTGGATTTACAGGTTACTGGCATACTTCTTTGACGAAAAGAAAGAAATAAAGAGCAGGAAGAAATTTTAGAACCGGTTTTGTGAATGATGAGATACGGGGATTTTGTTACCTGGCAAGCAATAACAGGTGGTAACAGGTCCCCGGAATCAGTGCCGGTTAGTTTTTAAACTTCACCATATTACCCAGGATACCACCAAAGCCAACCCGGACGCCTATACGGGTATCTTCTTTACTCTGATAACCCGCTACCACATCTACCCTGATCATCTTCAGAATATTTTCAATACCCCCGAAAACTTCTACATAGTTATTATCGCTGTTTACATAAAATGCGTTGGCGCCGGCTACCAGGTTCCATTTCAGGCGGTTGAACAATGGAATTTTATTGGTGAGTAAACCATTAAAATGATGTTCCACATTGGCGGTGGCATAAAACGGAGCGGTAGTACTATACTGATAATACGGCGCCAGCTGAAAGCTGTTCAGGTACTTCATGTTATAGAAGGTCTGGTTACCATTGAAGTGCTGGTAATCGGGTATTTGTACATTCCGGTCGTTCAGGAATCCACCTGCTCCGAGGCGGTAGCGGAATTCACCCAGCAACTTAAAGTTCATATTATCCTGCACGGAAAAACTCCATTTATCGAAATCAACAATACTGTTTGCCACATTGGGTATCCCCTTGCTATAGCCCACTTTGAACGTGGGGTATTTGGAGCCAAAGGGAATTTTGCGGTCGGGCAATTCCACAAACTGTTGACCGGGCTGGAAGGTAAAATCCACATCCAGTATCAAGGCCTGGTGCTTTTCAAAGGGCACATTGGCCAGCTCATAAGGGTGATTGGGCGTAAACTGTTTGCGGTCGTTTTTAAATATTACAAAGTCGGTGGTATTTTCTACCGGGTTCCTGCTTTCATAGGTAGCGCCGAGCGACAGGCGGTCATTGGTCTGGAATGTACGTGTGTAGTGTAGTTTACCAAACCAGTTTTCATACAGCTTCATATAGTTTTCCTTCAGGAACAGGGTATAAAACTCGTTGGCAATATTGTCGATGGGATTGTCCTGGTTAAATTGGGAAACGCGCTTCCCTCCTGCCAGCGACCAGTCGTTGCGGCCGTAACGCTTTTGTACTTTACTCCTGTTACTATAGTCAATTTGCGTATAGGCATTGAAGTGAGTATTACTCAACCCGTACCGCAGAAAGGGAGTGATACGTAAACTGCTTTCTTCCCCGGTATAGATGTTCAGGTCGGGTTCCAGTGCAATGACCAATCCTTCTACAGTATTATACTTCAGCGATTTCAGCAGTCCCTTTACGCCGAGGGAATGATATTGTATGGAGCTGTCGCGGCGGAAATAGTATTTATGTTTTACGCCGTTCCAGAGTACATCCATTGCTTTCACCGGTTTCTGTTTGCGTTGCAGGGAGTCGAGATGATAGCGGGAAAAAGAAGAGTCGCGCGCGGCTTTGGCGATGCTGTCTTTTTCGTGGTAATCCTTTACCTCAGCGGTTTCCAGCGGTACCGGCCGGATACTGTCCCAGTAGGTATGCCCCTGCTTATCAAAAGCGGAGTCATATTTAAGGAAAGTATTATCGAAAAACTTAGGAGGAAAATCAGGATGTACGTTATAATCAGAATATACATTTACAAAACTGCCACCCATGCGGAAACCAAACTTATTAAATGAGATGTGCATCACCTGGTCTTTTACGCGCCAGATGTCGGCAGTAACGGGTACATGGGTTTGGCGGATCTCCAGTGTATCCATCAGTTCCAGCTGGTATTCGCTGGTGAGGATCAGGTCTGTGCTGTGAATGCGCCAGTCGTCGTCTGTAATAAAGATATAGCCGGAAAACAGGGGCTCCTGCTTCCGGCGGGGAATCACCTGTATTTTATTAACGGTTTTGCCTTCTTCTGTAAAAGTGCCTTCCAACCTGTATTTGTAATAGGCCAATGCGTTTTCTGCAATGGGAGAAATGTAGCCCCTGGGGCCCATTTGCGTGATAACGGCGGAAACATTGTTGTCATAGAAGCTGATGATGGCAGGGAAGCTTAAACCAAATCCGCCGCCACTTTTGCGGGAGGAAATTACTTCCAGTTTTATTTTATCCGGCAACCGTGCCGATATTTTAGTAACAGATTCCGACAGGAATATCATGCCTTTCCCGGTACTGTCTACCCCCATTTCTTTCTTATCTATTTTCTGTCCCATGAATCTTCCCGGAACATTTTTCATCCCGATGGTGCCTTTGATATAAGACATACAGGTATATTCTTTCACCTGTTCCTGGTAGAAATGCCGCTTCTTAATGGCCTGACGGATGATGGCATAGGCGGGATCTTCTCCATTGGCTTTCACCACTACTTCTTTTATCTGCATATTAACGGGCTGCAGGTGAAAGTCGAGTATCTGCGTTGAGGCGTTTACGTTAAGCGGTAGTTCTGTTCTTTTAAAACCGATATACTGGCATACCACGGTATACTGGCCGGGTGCAAGGTCAAGCTGGTATTGGCCGGCAGCGTTGGTAGTAGTGCCGGTGGTGGTTCCTTTTATGAAAACGGTAGCAAATGGGAGCGGTTGATCTTTATCATCCGTTACGCGGCCTTTCACCGCAATAGCCTGGCAGTAGCTGGAAATGAAAATGCAAAACAGGGCAGACAGGTAATTCTTCATATTCCAAATGTAACGGCGAACAGCTTACGGGGTACCTGCATAAGCTGTTTTATCAGAATTTTAACAGCCTGGATAAGTAATCAGGCGGGCTTTTTTGCGGCACGGATAAACGCAGCAGAACTGGCGGCAAAGCCGGCTACGAGTCCGCCGATAAATGAACTCACTGCACCCATGAGCGGCGCGCTCCGCACCTTCAAGATCATTTCACTCATCCGATTGGCCAGCAGGTGATCATTTCTTACATCCATATAAAAAGCCAGGATCATCCATAACACAAATATGCCCATGAAGGCGCTGAAGAATGATTTACCCGGTGATAAAGGCATCAGCAACGTTACCAGGAAGGCCACGAGCGCTACGCTCCACCAGGGCAGCACCATACCTGCTACATAAGCCAGGAGAAGGATCAGGAGAAAATGGGCAAAGGATTTCATGATTCTAATATAAGTAGAAAAGTTCAAAAATGAGGAGGGTTAGTCGCAATAAAGGAATTGTTTTCTGCACCTTTTAAAAATCCGTGGGGAAAGATGCTGTGTTCACAGTGATACTGCAAACTATTTATTCAAATGGTTGAAGGGGCTCTTTATTCACATGCCGGTACATCGGGACATTCATGCCAGTACTGTGGGGGCTTTGCAACCGGAGCTGACTAAAAAGTTATACAGGATTGTTATCCCGTGTTCCCTTTCAGCCAGCTCCGTGATTATTTTTATTTACTCTTCTCTAATGCCTGTTCTATATCTTCCACGATATCCTTAATATTTTCCAGTCCTACGGAAATGCGTATCAGCCCTGGCGTTATACCGGCAATTGCCCGTTCTTCATCAGAGAGCTTTGCATGGGTGGTGCTGGCAGGATGGGAAGCAATACTGCGGCTGTCTCCCAGGTTAGCAGTAAGCGAAAGGAGTTGTAATGCATCCAGGAAACGAACGCCCTGTTGCAGACCGCCTTTCAGCTCAAAGCATACGATACCGCCGCCGCCACTCATTTGTTTCTTTGCAATATCGTATTGCGGGTGAGTGGTCAGCAAAGGATATTTCACCGACAACAGGTGCGGGTTACTTTGCAGGCGCTCCGCCAGTTTCAGGGCGCTGGCCGAATGACGCTCCATCCTCACATACAGGGTTTCCAGGCTTTTACTCAACACCCAGGCGTTGAATGGCGACATGGCCGGGCCGGTGCTTCTGCAAAAAGTATGGATTTCCTTGATCAGCTCTGCCTTTCCAACTACTACTCCACCCAGTACACGTCCCTGCCCGTCGATCCATTTGGTAGCCGAATGGGTAACCAGGTGGGCGCCGTATTCAATAGGACGTTGCAGTACAGGCGTTGCAAAGCAGTTGTCTACGTTCAGAATGATATTGTGCTTGTTGGCAATGCCGGCCAGCAGTTCCAGGTCAATGATCTCAAGACCGGGATTGGACGGCGTTTCCACGAAGATCATCCGGGTATTGGGCTTTATCATAGCGGCAATGCCGGCGGGATCAGTCATATCAAAATAAGAAGTTTCAATACCCCATTTTGGCAGGAACTTCGTGATCACAGTGTGGGTAGATCCAAAGATAGAGCGGGCCGACAGCAGGTGGTCGCCGGCTTTGAGCAGTGCCATAAAGCTGGCAAAAATAGCGCTCATCCCCGATGCGGTGGCATACCCGGCTTCTCCTCCTTCGAGGGCACACATCTTCTGTACAAATTCGTCTACATTGGGATTGCTGAAACGGCTGTAGATATTAAAGTCAGTTTCATCCGCGAAGGTAGCGCGCATTTCTTCTGCGTTATCAAAACAAAAACTGGAAGTCAGGAACATGGGTACGGAATGTTCCATCTGGTCCGTTTTTGGCGTCTGCATTCTTACCGCATTGGTATCCGGTTGGTATTGATTTCTATCTTTGCTCATGGATATGGTAATTACAGCATTTTAAGCGTTCAGTTTCACTTCCCAGGTCAGTTTGGTATTACCCTGACGCAGGGTTTCCGCTACAGAACAATATTTGTTCATAGACAATTCTACAGCGCGTGCTGCTTTATCGGGATCAATATTACCCTTGAGATGAAATACCAGGTGAGCTGTTTCCCAGAGAGAAGGTTCTTTTCCTTTTTCTCTTTCTGCGTCTATTTCAATACGGAAATCTGTTACTTCCTGGCGTTGTTTCTTCAGGATCATCATCACATCAATGGCAGAGCAACCACCCAGGCCCATGATCACCATTTGCATAGGTCTTACTCCGTTATTCTTACCGCCATTTTCCAGAGATGAGTCCATCAGTACTTTGTGGCCGCCTTCATCTACTGCCTCCATATTAAATCCGTCATCTACTCTTTGTAATGCTATCTTCATGATTATTAGGTTATCTTCAACAAAGATAAAATAAAACCATCAGGATTTATGCAGTGGCCGTCATTCCTCCCTAATTCGTAATTCATCGGCTGTATTTTGCAATTTTTAATTCTGATATTGTAGTTTTGCGCAAATTCGAAGAAGCATTGTCGGCAAAGGTATTTCACAGTCAAACAGCATTCCGGTTAGAATCCGGGGAAGTATTACCGGGATTACATATCGCGTACCATACATATGGTACGATGAAAGAAGATGGCAGTAACGTGGTTTGGGTATGTCATGCCCTAACCGCCAACAGTGATGCGGCTGACTGGTGGACTGGCTTAATTGGTTCCGGCAAAGCGATTGACCCTGCCAGGCACTTCATTGTGTGCGCCAATATCATTGGCTCCTGCTATGGCAGCAGCGGCCCTCATACTATCAACCCGGAAACGGGCCATCCGTGGTACCGGCAGTTCCCTACCATCACTATCCGCGATATGGTACAGGCGCATATCCTGCTCCGGCAGCACCTGGAAATTCCCCGTATCCACCTGCTGATCGGCGGTTCTATGGGCGGTTACCAGGCACTGGAATGGTCGTTGCAGGAGGCGGCTGTTATTGATCGCCTGTTCCTGTTATGTACCGGAGCTGCAGAAAGCGCCTGGGGTATTGCCATTCACACCGCGCAGCGACTGGCCATTGAAGCGGATGATACCTGGAAAGACAACTGCCACAGCGCAGGATCGAAAGGGCTGAAAGCCGCCAGGGCTATCGGTATGCTTACCTATCGCAACTACCGGACCTTTGTGCGCGCCCAATCCGATGAAGATAAAGAGAAGACCGATAATTTCAGGGCTTCTTCCTATATCATTTACCAGGGCGACAAACTCGTAAAACGCTTTAATGCACAGTCGTACTGGCTGCTCACGAAAGCAATGGACAGTCATAATATTGCCCGTGGCCGTCATGAAGATATTACCACTACCCTTTCGCACATTCAGCAACCTACCCTGCTGATAGGTATCAGCAGCGATATTCTGTGTCCGCCGGAAGAACAGCAGTTCATGGCCGCACATCTGCCACATGCTACTTATCATGAAATAGATTCTTCGTACGGGCATGATGGTTTCCTGATAGAATTTGAAAAAATCGGGAACATATTACAGGAATGGATGCAATAACAGCACATTGATTTTTAAGGTATTATAATAAGATAGATGCAGCAGGATGACCCTGCTGCATTATTATTTTAATCCCCTGCACTCCCGATGGCTATATGCGGTTTTTTTTCGTTATATTTATTTAAACCGAGTCTAAACCTTTTATAAATCCATCGTGTATGAGAAGCATTCTAATCAAAGCCTTCATTGGCTGTCTGGTGCTTTTATTATCCCTAACCCAGATAATTTCGGCCCAAAACCCTGTCTCCATTAATGGTACTGTACGCGAAAAAGGTTCCGGCAACGTCATGCCTGGTGTAACCGTAGCAGTTAAAGGCTCCAATACCGGTGCGATCACCGGCAGCGGAGGCGCTTTCACGCTCAGAACCACACATGCGTTCCCGTTAACACTGGTGTTTTCCTACGTAGGCTTTAAAACGGAGGAACAGCAAATTTCTTCCGCTACTGATAAAGTGGCGATAGAACTCAGCTCCACCGAAATCCTCGGCCAGGAAGTAGTAGTTGCTGCCAGCCGTACACAGGAAAGCATCCTGCAATCACCGGTGTCTATCGAAAAGCTGGACACCCGCGCCCTGAAAGCCTCTCCCGCGCCTTCTTATTACGATGCGCTGGCTAACCTCAAAGGCGTTGAAATGAGCACCCAGAGCTTAACATTTAAATCAGTGAACACCCGCGGCTTTAACAGCAATGGTAATACCCGCGTGCTGCAACTGAACGACGGAATGGACAACCAGGCGCCCGGCCTCAATTTCGCGGTGGGCAACATGGTGGGTATTCCTGAAGTGGACCTCGACAACATGGAACTCATTCCCGGCGCGGCTTCCGCACTGTATGGCCCCAATGCCCTCAACGGCATCCTGCTGATGAACAGCAAAAACCCTTTCCAGTACCAGGGATTAAGCGCCCTCGTAAAAACCGGCTTCCTGAATGATGCCGGCCGCTCCACCGCCACTACCGGCTATTACGATGTGTCTGTACGTTACGCGCATGCCTTTAGTGATAAAGTGGCCTTTAAGCTGAACGTAGGCTATTTACAGGCGAAGGACTGGCAGGCATATGACCACCGGGATCAGAGCCTGGCAAACGGTCATACCCTCGAAAACGGTACCCGCGCCAATAATGAAGGCTATAACGGGGTGAATGTATATGGAGATGAGAATACGGTAAATATGTACACCGGCCTGAAACCTTCCCTGATGCCACAAATGATTGCATTATCACAGCAACTGGGAGGCGCCCTCACACCAGATCAATTATATAACGCTATCCTGCCTCCGCAGAATATGTCGAACGTAACCCGCACCGGTTACAATGAAGCGGACGTAGTAGATTATACCACCAAAAACCTGAAACTGAACGCAGCATTGCACTACCGGCTAACCACCAATCTCGAAGCCATTTTGCAGGGTAGCTATGGTTCCGGTACCACCGTGTATACAGGAGCTGACAGGTATTCCCTGAAAAACTTCAACATGGGCCAGTATAAAGTGGAATTGAAGAGCCCAGACTTCTATGTAAGATTATATACTACGCAGGAAAGGGCGGGCGACAGCTACGCCGGTGGTACGCTGGCTTCCGGTATCAATGAAGCCTGGAAAACCAGCCAGCAATGGTATACTGAATACTTCGGTACTTACGGCCTTGCAGCAGGCAATCTTTTTAAAACAACTTTTACCAATAACCTCGGACAAGGAATTCCTGCCGCATTTGCTGCTGCCCAGGCCGCCGTTCAGTCGCAACAGGCCAATTTCATCGGCGCTGCCAGAACCAACGCCGACAAGGGCCGCCTGATTCCCGGCACACCGGAGTTTGATGCTGCCGCAGATAAGGTGAAGAACAAACCCATCCCCGGCGACGCTTCCGGCGTTGGCGCCAAGTTTACCGATAAAACCAACCTGTATCAGGCAGAGTTCATGTACAACTTTCATAACCTGATTCATTTTGCAGAAATATTGGTAGGCGGTAACTACCGCCGCTATGCGCTGAACTCCGAAAAAACATTGTTTGCGGTGGACGACAACGGCGATGAGTTCCGTATCAATGAATATGGCGGCTATGTACAGGTCATGAAAAAGCTGATAGACGATCACGTAAAACTGACCGGCTCCCTGCGTTATGACAAGAACATGAACTTCAAAGGCCAGTTCAGTCCGCGTTTGTCGGCAGTATATACTTTCCTCGGTACGCACAATATCCGCGCTTCCTATCAAACAGGTTTCCGCATCCCGCACAACCAGGATCAATATATTGATCTCGTAACGCCGCAGGCACACCTGATCGGTGGTTTACCTTTCCTCCGCGAACGCTATGGTTTGGATAAAGGACCGGTATTCTCCCTCCAGTCAGTACAGGCGGGCGCTCCTAAACAGTACGTTTTCCGCGAATTCCTCCCGGAAAGAATCCAGGCATATGAAATAGGTTATAAAGCAGTGATCGCAAAACAACTGTTAGTGGATGCGTACATTTATAAAAATGATTTTAAAAATATGAATGGTACGCAGGTGCTGGTGCAACCCACTGCTGACCCTACCAAAAATAATATCTTCTCTATACCTGTAAGCGCCACAGAAGTGGTACACTCCTGGGGATGGGCATTGGGACTGGATTACAGCCTGCCGCTTAATTTCACCGCCGGGGGTAACATCTCGTATAATGAACTCACCAATGAAAAAGACCTGGGTTCGTTCATGACCATGTACAACACACCAAAGGTGCGCTACAGCCTGAATTTCGGTAACCGCAACATAGCCAATTCCAATTTTGCTTTTAATATATTATGGAAATGGCAGGAATCCTTTATATGGCAATCTTCATTTGTAGGACCTAATTTAAATGCTGCAGGTCTTAGTGAAATTCCTGCCTATGGCACACTGGATGCGATGGTGAGCAAGTTTTTCCCGAAGGCTAAAACCACGGTAAAACTGGGCGCCGCCAATATCCTGAACAAGAAATATGTGCAGTCGTGGGGTAATCCTACTGTTGGCATGCAAGGCTATATTTCTATCGGTTATAATTTATAAATTTATAAAAAGAAGAAGCCCCGGATACTGTTTTCTGATCAGAAAATAATACCCGGGGCTTTTTATGTTTGTTAGTCAGTTGCTATACTACATCCCACCAGGGTTTGTCTGATGAGGTGGTTGGATTGTTGAGCGGTGTGGCATTTACCAGTGGCGTAATTTTTTTCGCGGTGCTTTCTCCCGTCCATAAACCACGGGCTTCTGCTTTAATATCTTCCCTTTGTAACAATGTGCCCAGCGTGGCTTTCAGCTTTGCGCCCAGCTCCGGTTTTACCATGTATACAAAGTTGGCGTAGCCTTCCATGCTGCTGATAATATTTTTTCCTTTGCCCCAGCTTTTGTTAGCTAAACCTGTTTTTTCAACCTGGTGCAGCAGGGCGCGGAATTTACGCAGGGTAGTACGGTCCAGGCTCAGCTTTTCATTTACCACGATGCCTGTTACTTCGTGCTTATCTCCTTTACGCATCACCTTTAATTTATCCGGGTGGATGGTAAAGCCTTCTTCCTTTACAAACATTTTCACGGCGCGCAGTAACTGCCCTGCTTTATCTGCAGCGGGTCCTTTGGCAGAAAAAGTCATATCGTCTGCATACCTCGTATAGGCGTACCCGTATTTTGCCGCCAAACCTGCAAAACGCCTGTCCAGCTTATAACAGATCAGGTTTGTAATAGCAGGGCTGGTAGGGGCTCCCTGCGGGAGATGCCTGGCTGTTTTAGCCACATAATATTTGCGGCCATCGAGCAATACTTCATCTACTTCGGGTTCTGTACAAATAAGCGCCAGTATGGTAGCTACCTGTTCAGCATATCCGAGTTTACAGAATAATCCTTTTACACGTTTGTATGCGATGGACGGGAAGAAGTCGCGCAGATCGATGTTGATCACGATATCCTGACCGGTATGTGGCGTTGCGTTGGTAACAATGGATCTACCCGGTACAAAGCCGTGGGCAGATTCATCATTTTTTATTTTATAGAGAATATTTTCCAGGATCCAGTGTTGTGCGGCTTTCAGCTGTGGCATGGGCGCAGAAATGGTGCGGGCGCCGCCGGATTTTTTGGGAATCTGAAAACGTTGGTAGTGGGTATGGTGGCCCACTTTACGGTTAAACGATAAATACCTCAGTTTGCCGATGGTGATTCCCATCGCAGTGGCCAATGCGGTAGCGTCGGCCCATACAGGCAATCCGAACTTTTGTAGTTGCGCTACATCCGGCGTCACTTTATTTAAGCCGGCAGATACCTCTTCACCGAGATATACAATCTGTTGCTCTTTGGTGATGGCCCATGCCGCTGCTCTTTCTTTCCGGGCAGCTTCGCGGCGTTGTTTTGTTTCTTCTCTTTTCAGTTTGGCTTTTGCCATGCGGGCTTTGCGCATGTCTTCCAGCATTGCCCGTTTGTTGCGGTATTTCTGCCGCTCGCTGAGAAGATCGTTCAGTTGCCGGCGCACCTCCTTTTCCTTCTGGATGAGCGTAGCCGCCGGTGAAGGCTGCGCAACATTTTCGGCCCAGAAACCCAGGCGTGTCATTTCCTGTAATATATATTCCTCTTTAGAGGATGCACGTATCTTATCGTACAGTTGTTGACGGGTTAAGGACATGATAAATATGTTTGTATTTATTCAGTTTCATGATTTTGATAACGGAGTATATCCCTAATAAATATCCGGGTGTATAAAATAAAAGGAGGTGGAAAATGGCCGGCGGCGCAGCCCTGCTGAGGGGGAAACAAATTCTGTAAAGAGGAAAAGGCCTTCGTGCAAACCATTGACTAAATCAATCAACTCCAGGGAGGGGCCTACTGTACGCATATTTCAGCCCCCGGGGCTTCTACTGGAAATATGCGTACAGTAGGCCCCTCCCAAAGTAAAGATTGCATTTAGTGAAGCATGTATAGTCAGAATACCTGAATGACGAAACATCATTCGTCCCTTTTCGGGCGCAAGTGCAATCAATTCCTCTTTACAAAGATCTTTGTTATTAACGAGTCAGCAAGGTAGAAAATAATTTCCGGAAATAAAACACCTCCTTAAATTATTTTACCGCTTTATTTTCCGAATGCGCTATACGCAGTGCCAGCATGTGTTCGCACGGCCCCTTGTATAATTTATTCGTACTATAAAAATTACAATCGCAGTGCGCATTACTCAATCTTTCATCCGCATCAATGGTTATAACGGGATGGTATATACGTTGCGCACCTTTTATAGTTCCTTTCAGTTGCAAACCTACTCCGGGGATGTCGGTCGCCGTCAGCTCTACTTTTCCGGCCTGCACCAGTTTGG
The DNA here is from genome assembly GCF_048957795.1 of Chitinophaga sp. CC14. Taxonomy (NCBI): domain Bacteria; kingdom Pseudomonadati; phylum Bacteroidota; class Chitinophagia; order Chitinophagales; family Chitinophagaceae; genus Chitinophaga; species Chitinophaga sp. CC14. The sequence continues at coordinate 13,964 of NZ_JARBFY010000004.1, read as the reverse complement.
TGGCTTCGCCCTCCTGTGGATTGGCAAAGCGCAGCTGGTCCAGCGGCAATGGTTCACGGCTCAGCTCACGAAGACGGTAAAAGCCGGTGTGCAGATCGTAAATTACTTTGCCTGCCTGGGTATAAATTCCCAGTGCGCCCAATACCGTAGCCCTATCCAGACCAGTGGCCGCCACAATTGTTTCCGGTTTGGCCATCCACCTGGTTTTCAGGTCTTCATAAACGGTGAGCTTTGCCAGGTCATTCACTTCTGCTCTCGGCGCCATGAGGTCGAACTGCCCGGCGCGCGACCAGTCGTTGGCGGTCCATCCGCTGAGCCCCAGCGTAAACTGCATATCGCCGAGGTCCGCCACATAAAAGGATGGCAGCCCGTTGCCGGTAAGATGCACCGTGAATTTCTTTGCAATTGGAATCAGCCTTTCCAGGATCAGCAACCGTCTTCTCCCCCATATCCTGATTTCCCTGCTTTGCGGGCCGGTGTATAACGATCTCGCACATACGATTTCCTGGTTCCACGGTTCAAACACAGCACGTACGGGTTTGCCGGGTTCCAGTATAAAACGGATGGAACGGGGACCGCGTTTTTCTTTGAACCGCCGCAGCCAGGAACAGAAATTATATACATCCATCGGATGCAGATCAAACGTTGCTGCGGGCAGCGTCATCGCAGAGCTTACCTGCAGAAATCCCCTCACCCAGCTATCGGGCAAGTCGATCTTTACTTCATGATACAGTTCCTCCTGCGAGGTTTGCACCTGGAAGCCTCCCGGATCAATCTTAAAATCTGTTTCCTTATAATCACGGATCTTCTGGAACTCGTTATATAAAGAAGCGGAATAATCAATGTTGGTAGTACCGCATTCAAATTCGTTCACTTCTTTAAAAACATTATAACTGGCACTCAGCTTTCCGTAGGTAGATTCATCCTGGCTGAAACATTCAAAGAACAGTTCATCCGGATGCACGCTGATTACCGGGTCCAGCACAAACCATGTGTCGCGGTCCTTCTGGTATAAATAATCGAAATAATGTTTGCGGGCTTTATAAAACGGAGCCATCACTTTGTCCTGCTCCTGGTAAATACTGTTGAGCTCTCCCCTCAGGGCCTCTATCCGCTGATCAGCGGCCTGCATGTCATAGCCGTTCATGAATTCCGCCAGCCACACCGTTTCCTGCTGGGCGGCCCATTCCTTGTAGGCTGTTTTATCTTTCGGTTTAAAGCGCAGATCAGACACCACTACATCGTGCAGGGCGGAAATGGCTTCCCGGAAGGCTATTTTTTTATGCAGCTTGCCCACAAAAAAAGTGGGATCACGACGGGTATCCGGTGCAAAAGAAATGCCCGCAGCAGTGGCATTGCTGTACACGTTGGAGTTTCCGCTGTATCTGTAGTTGAATAACATAAATGGATTACTTTTTAGGATACTCTAATCGCTGTTGGCACTATTTCAATAGGCAGCTCCACGGCATACCGTTCCTGTATACTGCGCATGATGGCGATACAGCGGGCTTTGTCGCCAATGGCTACTGTAGCAGATATATGCGCAATAATATGACCGATGTAAGTGGCTGCCTCTGTGGATTTCATGGCTTCCTTCTCCAGGAATGCAAAGATCCGTTCCTTTGCAGCGCGGGCCTTATTTACCCGGCTCAGTACCACCCGGAAATAATGTTCCAGCTCCTGCAAAAACACCAGGTTGCCGGCGGCATATTGCTGCAGGTAGTTGGTGGCAAATAACTGCATGCTTTCACTTGGATGCTGGCTAAGTTTCAACAGGTAAGTTTGCCCGTCCTGTTCGCGGAAGAAGCGCAGCAGCAGTTCCCTGCCAAATGCCTGTATATCTGGGCGTACACTGTCCGCCACTGCCACCAGTGTTTCCGGCGACCAGTCGTTATCTGTAAACTGCGTCCGGAAAAACTCCATGGCCTCCTGCCGGGTGTCGTCCCATTTTGCATCGAGCATGCCGATGGCGGCATCCCTTTCAAAACGGATACGCGCCGCGTTGTTGTAATAGAAATGCCAGCTCCACTCCCTTACTTTCAGCAACTCGTGGTTACCGGCGGCAATCACCTGTTTCAGGGATAAAGCCGATGCCGGGATATATTTATCCAGCACCAGCAATCCGAACTGCTGTGCCGACCTGTAGTTGGCGTATAACAGGCGTAACGCAGTAGCCGTGTCGATGTCCTGTAAATAGTCTACCAGCTCATTGCTGAGAGTGGCTTCAATATCCGCATGCATGCCTTCGGCAGTTTCCTTACGCATGAGCAACGGCACCAGTTCATTGACCAGGTAAACGGCGAGGCGTTTATCCTGCTGCACCAACCGGCTGATGAGGGGACGCACTGCGTTCCGTACATCCGTGTACGTACTTAATAATATATGGAGTACCAGTTCCGGTCTTCTCAACAATTCATCCGTGCCTATTGCTTCCAGCACTCTTACGCCAGCGGTTCTTACCGGCTGGAACTCATTGCTGATGAGGCGCTTCAGCATAGCGTCAGATACTTCGCTGAAGTTAAACTGTCCCTGTTTCAGGAGCAGCAGCCTCGCAGCGAAAGCCTGACCGGCTGGCACCGGGCTTTGCAGCAATGCTTCTATATCCGGCATGCCCGTTTCCGTTAGTGCCTCGCGGCAATATTGTTCCAGGATATCGCAGCCGTCGTTGAGGTTTTCATTACCCGCCGGTGTGGATGTTTTCAGCGCCAGCAGTGCAGTAATTGCTTTTGCGCTGAGAACCCGCATCTTATCCAGTGGCAAATGCACCGGTTTGAGTTGTTTACGGACATAATTACGCACCTCTTTATATGGTGAGAATATCAGCTGCATGAGGAAGTCCATGTCCGCAAAGCAAACGGCTTCATTGTCGTTGATCCACTGCAAACCCTGCAGGCGGGCCAGATCCAGTGGGCTCATCACCAATATATATAATAACCGCAACGACGGATTGGCGGGATCATATCTTTCTTTGGCCAGTTCCAGACCAAACATAGATGGAATGGAGAATGCGTTGGCGAGGAGTCCGGCAATCACGCCTTCATCCATTTTATCTTTCAGGGCATTGTAATCCGGGTGTGCTTTCAGTTGCTCCATCGCAAAGATGTGGATCACTTCCATGCGGGCGGATACCAGCAGCTGGATAAAAGCCTGTGGTAACTTTTGCCATAGCGGCAGAAAAGGTACATCGCTCACCGGTTTTGCAGGTGAAGATGCCTGTGTGGATTTATATTCGGGCGGTACGGCGGATGCGGTCAGGTTCTTCTCCCCACCCAGCCAGCCGAAGAGTTTTTTCAGCAGGCCGCCTTTGTCCTTCGCAGCGTCGGGGTTGGCGCCGAGTACCGGTTTCGTTTGTCCCTGTGCGTTAGGTGCTCCTTCGTCTTTGAAAACCCATTCCTTACGATCGGGCGTTAGTTGCAGGTTGGCGGCGTTTCCGCGGAGGATATAGTTGAGGTATACCAACTTCGAGTTAGCCGGGAACTGGCGGTAGAAGCTCACGTAGCGGCCATTCACCCAGGTATGTTCCCGGGTCTGGTATTCTTTGGCAGCATCCCTGCTTTCTTCATATTGCAGCAACAGGGCCGTGGCGAGGCGAACGTAATGGTCGTCGTTTTGTTCCCCGAACTGGCGCAGGTTACGGAATACACGGTAATGAAGGTAATTACGGGTTCTGTCTGAAAAGGCTACCCTGCTGGTGGGCTTTTTCAGTTCCTTATCTGCCTGTACAGATTCTTCCAGTTCGTGTATGTAAGTGGCAGGAACAAACGGTTTATCGTTGTAATCTATTCTTGTACCCGGATTCCTGAACATGGCGTTTTCCCTTTCAAAACGGGCGGCCAGGATGGCAACGATTCCCTGATCGCCGCGTAGTTCCGCCTGTTTGAAGATATGGCGGATATGCTGGAACCAGGAGGGCCTCAAAGGCAGGTGCATAAGGAGGTTGCCAATGGCAATCCTTACTGCGGGCTGTTCAAAGGCTACGATGTATAGGTCTTCCAGTAAAGGATAGCTTTGCTCCTGTTGTGTGATCACCCGTTGCTGCAGCAGTGCCAGCAGTTCTTCCGTATTTCCTTTGGCAACCGCCTGTTGGAAAACTTCGGGGAGCCGTTGGAGGTAGGAACGCACATGTTCTGCGCGTTCTTCCGCCGGCAGTACCAGCAACAAGCCGTTGGCGGCCAGCATCCGGATGTTCAGCGGGCGGGAGCTGTTATCGGCATAAGAGCGGAGCACCGGTGCCGCGGCGGGATCGGCCGACTTGCCCAGCGCCCAGAGGGCTGCATAGCGTTGCAGTCCGTCGCCTTTTTCCACGAGCTTGATCAGGTAGGGCACTGCTTCCTTTATCTTTTCTTCACCGGCCCGCCATATTACGCGGGAGGTTCTCCAGGCAGTTTTAAAGCTGCTTTTCCCTTCTACCGCATCCTGTAATCTTTTCAGGATGGCACGGTGCTTCACATTTTCCACGAGGGTAGTGTCTACCGGTGTAAACGACAGATCCTGAACAGCCTCCTGTTCTCCCAGATAACCTTTACTTCTTTTTTCTTTTTCAAGACCATCGAATATAGTGGTGGCGGCAGATAATGTTACGGGGCTTACTGTTTTGGTGCCGTCTTTCAGCGTACCAAAGCGTTTACCATATCTGAAGTTAACAATATACTGTTCCGGGCCAACTTCACAAAGATCGATTTCATAGGTCTTATCCGAGTTTCCTTCCCGGAAAAAAAGTTTTACGTTCCTGACAATACGCATGAGCTAACATTAAAAATAGGTGGCTAAGCTAATAAAAGAATTTTGAATTCGGAGCGCGGGGGTTATATAATTAATATATGCATATACGTTAGGGGTAACATAGCAACGGGCCGGAAGGCCGGCCCGTCTTTTTGTTGTAACCTTCGTGGATCTTATCCAGAAGTATTTTTAAACGTTGAAACGGAAGTGCATTACATCTCCGTCGGCAACGATGTATTCTTTACCTTCAATACGCAGGCGGCCATTATCACGGGCAGCAGCTTCAGATCCGTATTTCACGTAATCTTCGTAGGCAATTACTTCGGCTTTAATAAAGCCTTTCTCAAAATCGGTGTGGATTACGCTGGCGGCCTGTGGTGCTTTCCAGCCTTTGTGGATCGTCCAGGCACGTACTTCCTGCACGCCGGCAGTGAAGTAAGTGATCAGTTCCAGCAGGTTATAGGCAGAACGGATTAAGCGGTTCAATCCAGGTTCAGTGAGACCATATTCTCCCAGGAACAATTCTTTATCGGCCGGATCTTCCATTTCGGAGATCTGTGCTTCGATGGTGTTGTTCATGATAATTACCTGTGCATTTTCTGCTTTCACAGATTCCTGGAGGGCCTGGGAAAATTTGTTACCGGTATGAAGGGAGGCTTCATCTACGTTGGCAACGTACAGTACCGGCTTTTCGGTGAGCAGGAACAGGTCGGCAATGGCTACCCGTTCTTCTTTACTAAGACCGAGTTCGCGGATGTTACGGCCTTTCTCCAGGTGTTCCTGGCATCTTTTCAGTATTTCAAATTCGATCTTTGCTTTTGGATCGCCACCGGTTTTAGCCATTTTTTCGGTGCGGGCTACTTTACGCTCCACGCTGTCGAGGTCTTTCAGCTGTAATTCGGTGTCAATAATTTCCTTATCGCTGACAGGGTTGATGTCGCCTTCTTCGCGGAGGATGTTTTCATCTTCAAAACAGCGGATCACGTGCACGATAGCATCTACCTCACGGATATTGGCCAGGAACTTGTTTCCCAGACCTTCCCCTTTGCTGGCGCCTTTTACCAGGCCGGCAATGTCCACAAACTCGATGGTAGTAGGCACCACACGGTCAGGCTTTACCAGCTCTGCCAGTTTATGCATACGTTCGTCAGGTACGTCCACCTGGCCAACGTTAGGTTCTATAGTACAGAAGCGGTAGTTACTGGCCTGCGCCTTAGCGCTGTTGCTCACCGCATTAAATAAAGTCGATTTTCCTACATTCGGCAATCCTACAATTCCAACTTGCAAAGCCATTTTTTAAAATTTGCGCAAAGATAGGTTTATTTTAGTTTATTTGTTGATTGAATAAACCAATAATCTAATGGCATTAAACTACGTATGGCTGGGATTTTTTCTTATTGCATTTGTTGTAGCACTTTTCAAGTCAGTAGTTTTACATGATGCGTCTATTTTCGGGGAGATCATGAACGGCATGTTTGCCAGCGCCAAAACCGGTGCGGAGATCTCACTGGGACTGGCTGGTATCATGACTTTATGGCTGGGTATCATGCGGATTGGCGAGGTAGCCGGGATGATCAACCGGTTTTCCAGGCTGGTAAACCCTTTCTTTTCCAAGTTGTTCCCGGAAGTGCCCAAAGGGCATCCGGCGATGGGATCCATGATGATGAACTTCTCCGCCACCATGCTGGGGCTGGACAACGCCGCCACGCCAATGGGACTGAAAGCCATGAAAGAGCTGCAGGAAATCAATCCTAAGCCCGAAGAAGCGAGTAATCCGCAAATCATGTTCCTGGTACTGAATACTGCCGGCGTGGTATTGATCCCGACTTCTGTTATTGCCATACGGCTGGCCGCAGGCGCGGCTAACCCGGCAGACATCTTCATCCCTACCCTGATATCCACGTTCATGGCTTTTATCATGGGGATGTTTGTGGTTTCCATCTACCAAAAAATCAATCTCTTTAAATTACCTGTGCTGGTATTCCTGACCCTGTTTGCGGGGATTATGGCTGCTTTATATTTTTGGGTACGTAGTTTACCTCCTGCGGAGATAGGCCCTAAAACGGCTTCCCTCGGCGGCGCGATCATTTTCAGCATCGTCATTATTTTCCTGGTGGCGGGGATCGTGAAAAAGATCAATGTATATGATGCCTTCATTGAAGGGGCGAAAGAGGGATTCCAGGTATCTGTAAGAATCATTCCTTACCTGGTGGGTATGCTGGTAGCGATCAGCGTATTCCGGACCACTGGTTGCCTGGACTATATCACCAACGGAATCGGGCTGCTGTTTGCGGCAATGGGGTTCAATACGGATTTTGTACCTGCCCTGCCGGTAGCTTTTATGAAGCCGCTGAGTGGCGGAGGCGCCCGCGCGCTGATGGTGGATATCCTGAAAACGCACGGACCGGATTCTTTCGTAGGCAAACTGGCCAGCATTATACAGGGTACTACAGAAACCACCTTTTATGTACTGGCGGTGTACTTTGGCTCGGTAAACATCAAGCTTACACGTTATGCCCTGGCGGCCGGGCTGATTGCCGACTTCTTTGGCATGCTCTGCGCAATATTACTCGGATATCTCTTCTTCCATTAAATAATATGATAAGGAGTATTACAGCGGCTGATCCAAAAGTCAAATGAGGCTTGAGGGTCAGCCGCTCTTTTTTACGCTATTTGCATTGATAGTGCATGGATAGTGCATGAGGAGTGCATGAGGAGTGCATTAATAGTGCATGAGGAGTGTATGGATAGTGCATGGATGATCCATAATATACGCAAGTCCGGGGCACTGGAGAAGCATTCGGCAAGTAAGGGCGGTCCCACTCCCGGGTAGCCAGGTGATGGAGCCGGAACCCTTTTCAGTTCAGCCCGGTTATTTTAAGCTGGTACGTTAATGGTGGCATTCACCCGCTTTACAAAATCATCTGCACCGGTAGGGCTGATCAGCCATTTCCTGTTGAGTGATTCTATCAGCACCAGGTTTTCCCGGCTGGTACACCAGCGCTGGTACTTCCCTATTTCACTGGAACGGTAGGTACCAAGGTACCCGAAAATGCCTCCTATTCCCAGTAAGCGGGAGCTTGTGCCAAGGTCTTCTTCCGTAACGCTTCTCAGTCTTACCACATCTTCCAGCTGAATAGTGATGGTATGCAGCGGGCGCTTGATAAGTATAGTCGTAGCCGTTAGAATATAATACCGGGGGCTCAGACACCAGGCCACCAGGATGGCGGGTACCAGGATAAATAAAAACATGGTAGTGGTAACGGCATCATGCGAAACATCCGTCATCTGTCTGCATAAAAACACTAGCGTGATAATGATGACCAGGTTCGTTACAATCTTCGAGTTATCATCCAACGGGGCGGCGTATCTCATATTATGGCTCTCCTTTAGTTCGGTGAGTAAGATAAAAAAAAATGGTTATATGCTGTCATACTTCCCTGTTTTTTCTTCAATGGTAACATCCCCGTCTTTTCTTATCTGCATTTTTATATACACTAATAACTGGGATGCGCCGGCCTTAAAACATACTTCCTGGGTTTTACGCACTACTTCCATCAGCTCATCATAGGTTCCTTCCATCACCGTTTCAAAAGGACATACCCTGTATTTTACACCGGAATCTTTAATCACTGCAATTGCTTCGTCAACTACCGCGTATACCTGTTCTGACGGCACTGAAGGAATGATTTGCAGTGCTAAATTGATCTTATTGCTCATCTTTTTACTATTTTTTAATTTTATGGTTATCAGTTGATTAAAACAATATGTCTACAGTAATGGTTCAATTAAAACCTCCTTTTTCCGGGCGTAATTTATTACGAACAAGGGAAAACAGGTTGTTTTAGTTATAGCGTTCATTTAATTAAATCTCTCAATTTATTAATTATCAATAACTAAAGAAGAAATATTTTACATGATTTTCATTATTTAAAATCATTGTACGTTTCATTATACATAACAAATAAAAAACATCTGTTTAACGCCTATAAGGTGGTAAAACTACGAAAGGCAATACACAAATGAACATGTATTGCCCTTATCATCCTAAAGAGACTGATTATATTTTTGTAGCCAGGTAGTTAAACTGGTCTATCCGGTCGAAAGTAAAATTGGCCAGTGAGCTCAACTTATCATTTACAGTATTGTCACCTTCATAGCGCTCAAAAATGATACGCAGGTGTTCAGCTTTGCTGATAAAATTCCGTGCCCCTTCCAGCACTTCTGTCTCCATTCCCTCCACATCCAGCTTTATAATGATCTTACTGCGCAGGTCAAATCCCAGTTCGGGGATCAGGTCATCGAGTTTTTCAATAGGGATATTACCTTCCTTGTCACTATCCCTGTCGATATAACTGGACCCGGTAACAGTGCTCATAATATTGAAGTTCACCTTTTCCTGCTTGCTGCCAAGACCGCAGGCATAAAGTTTCACCTTGCCTTCCACATGATTGAGCCCGATGTTTTCCTGAACGGCTTTATAATTTACAGGTTCAAAGGCAACGCAGGGGATTCCTTTTCCCGCCAGCCAGATATCATACTCCCCGATGCAGGCGCCAATATCAATGAACCCGTCGATGTTCCTGTTTTCCACCTGCTCCTTGAGGAAGTCGCGCACCCGCTTCTCGTAGGCGTAATTAATAAACTGAAAGTCGGTAGTGCCTCCGCGGATCCGGAAAAGTCCCATCGCTGATTTTGCCTTCCATTCGCTCAGAGAGGGTTTGTTTAATAAAACGAGTTTAAGGGACGCCTGAAGGGATTTCCAGTCGTTATACCGGATATACTCACTAAAATAGGCAAGATACTGCCTGTACTTGGATACATTCTTCCAGGAAGGATAATAGGCTTGATCTTTCATAACTTAGGGGTTTTACACTGAATTTAAAACTAAAAAAGGATAACAGCAAGCCTCCGCAAGCCGTTACCCTATTTATTTTCAGGACTCAAATTACATCCATTTATAATTCAAAAATCCTCCTTATTTATATGTCTAATTATCACTTCTTTTTATAATTCACTTCATACAAATCCCGCCGGATATCCTTTTTAGTTTGTACGCTTCCAAAGGCGTGTAATTCTTTCAGCAATACCAGGTCCACGTCAGCGATAACCACCATTTCGGTGTTTGGCGTTGATTCTGCTTTTATACCGGTTACGGGAAACGCAAAATCCGATGGGGTAAACACGCAGGATTGCGCATACTGCAGGTCCATATTATTTACCTTCGGCAAATTACCGATACAGCCGGCTATAGCAACATAGCACTCATTTTCAACGGCCCTTGCCTGTGCGCAGAACCGCACCCGGTTATAGGCATGCTGCGTATCGGTCATAAAAGGAACGAACAGGATCTGCATGCCCTGTTCCGCCAGGATACGGGAAGGCTCCGGGAACTCCACATCATAGCAGATCTGGATCCCTATTTTGCCGCAATCCGTATCAAACACCTTGATATCACTTCCCCCCTTGATTCCCCAGGCAGCTACCTCACCGGGAGTTGGATGGATCTTGATATATTGCTCGTAAGTACCATCCCGGCGGCAGAGGTAGGAAATGTTGTAGAGTACCTCATCGATCACAATGGGCATGCTCCCCGAAATGATATTTACATTATAGGCTACTGCATGCTGCTGGAATATTTCCCTTAACTGCTCCGTGTATTGGGCCACTCCCCTGATAGCCCCGGCGGGGTCCATCTGGTTAAACTCTTTCATCAGCGGGGAGTTGAAGAGTTCCGGGAAAACAACAAAGTCTGATCCATAGTCGCTTACCGCGTCAATGAAATACTCCACCTGTTGCAGGAAACCATCCAGGCTGCCATAATCGCGCATCTGCCATTGTACCAGCCCTATGCGTACCGTTGATTTGTTGTACCGGATAGTGTCCTGGTCTTTTTCATAATAGATATTGAACCACTGCAGCAGCGTGGCAAAGCCTTTGGAGGCCTCGTCGTTGGGCAGGTAGTTCTTCAGGATCTTCTTTACGGTGAAATCATTCGAAAACTGGAAAGTGAGCGTGGGATCATAAATTTCCCGGTCCTGTACCTTCTCGATATACTCCCTGGGCGACATCCGGTCGGAGAACTTTTCAAAATTGGGTATGCGTCCACCGGCCACTATCCCCTGCAGGTTTAGTTGTTCGCAGAGATTTTTACGGGCATCGTATAACCGGCGGGCCAGTCTTTTCCCCCGATAGTCGGGATGCACGAAAACCTCGATTCCATACAACGTATCCCCTTTGGGGTTGTGTGTGTTAAAAGTATAGTACCCGGTGATCTGCTCATAGGTATGACTATCCCCGAATTTTTCATAGTCCACTATAATAGCCAGCGCGCAACCTACTACTTTATCATTGACCGTAACCGCTATCTGCCCTTCCGGGAAAAGCTTGATGAGCCGCTGTATAGTTGGCTCCCGCCAGTAACTGCCAGCCATATCGGCATAAGCGGACACCATAGATTCTTTCAGGTCCAGGTAATCCTCGACGGTCAATGTTCTTATTTCTACTGTTTCTGACATAGCCTCTTTTTTTATAGAACGATTCTTATCGTAATACTTCAATAATATCGATTTTTTTTATTTACTTTGTATTTAAGTTAGCAACTTCAATATTTAACCATCCCCAACGGCAGACCTGCACATTTAATTCAAGAAACCGTTATACATCATCTACACCTTTGCTATCGTGCCTTTAATTCAAAACAGAGATATCGTTGTAATAGGGCTGCAACAATGGTACACCACTATTGGAAGCAACTGTAAAAATATTGCGCTGGAATTCGCCCGGCATAACAGGGTATTATATGTTAACGCTCCGCTGGACAGAAATACCCTTATGACGGGGAGACAAGATCCGCATGTGCAATACCAGCTGAATGCCATCCATAAAAAAGTTCCGGGTATTGTTCCCATCAGTGACAACCTCTGGAACTATTATCCATCTGCCATACTGGAGTCTATTAACTGGCTCCCTTTTACACCGTTATTTTCCTGGTTTAACAAGCGGAATAACAGAAAGTTTGCAGACAGTATTATGGAGGCTGTCCGGGAAATGAATTTCAAAGACATCATTTTATTTAATGATAACGACATCTTCCGGGGCTTTTATCTCAAAGAAATGCTACGGCCTTCCAGTTATGTATACTACAGCAGGGACTACCTCCTGGGCGTGCCTTACTGGAAAAAGCACGGGCTCCGGCTTGAACCACAACACATCGCCAAGGCCGATGCCGCGGTAGCCAATTCCTTATATCTCAAAGAAATGCTGCAGCAGTATAATCCTTCCAGCTATTATGTTGGACAGGGATGTGACCTCCGGCTTTTTAATGCGGCCGACAAACATCCTGTTCCGGATGATGTGCCAACAGGAAAAGGCCCCATCATTGGTTATGTGGGCGCGCTTAAATCGCTGCGGCTGGATATCTCCGTTTTGGTAAAGATAGCCAGTGAAAGACCGGGATGGCAACTGGTACTGGTTGGTCCGGAAGATGATGACTTCAAAGCTTCTGAGCTCCACCACCTTCCCAACGTTTATTTTACAGGACATAAAGATCTGTCGCAGCTTCCTGCCTATGTGCAGTCTTTTGATGTATGCCTTAATCCACAGGTGATCAATGAAGTAACGGCAGGTAATTACCCGTTGAAAATCGATGAATACCTTGCAATGGGTAAGCCGGTAGTAGCAACCGCCACTAAAACGATGGAGTTGTTCAGGGAACATGTTTACCTGGCAGCTACACCGGACGACTATGTTCCACTGATTGAAAAAGCACTGTCAGAAAATGCTGATCCGGGATTGGCCACTGAACGTATCCGCTTTGCCGGTACACATACCTGGGAGAATTCCGTTGCGGCCATTTATCAGGCGATTTTAAATTCCAGCGGTAATTGATTATGAGTATAAAAGACAAACTGAAACAACACCCGGGTTTGAAGAAACTGGCTTTGTACCTGCTGATGCCAAAGCATCAGGCCCGTCCACGCCTGTGGGTGCGGTTGTTTATCAACCCCTTCATCCATAAAAAGGGAAAGGGTTCCCTCATAAGAAGACGCACACGGATGGACGTGTTGCCATTTAATACGTTTACCCTCGGAAGTTACTCCACGATAGAAGATTTTGCTACGGTAAATAATGGCATGGGTGCGGTGATTATTGGCAACCATGTAAGGATCGGGATAGGTAATGTGTTAATTGGCCCGGTTCGTATAGGCGACAATGTTATACTGGCACAGAACATTGTGTTATCCGGTTTAAATCATGGTTACCAGGATCCTGATGTTCCTATTGCGTTGCAGCCCTGCACCGTTGGAGAAATTGTTGTAGAAGCAGATTGCTGGATTGGCGCCAACAGCGTTATTACCGCAGGAGTAACCATCGGACGCCATGCTGTAGTAGCAGGCGGCAGTGTGGTTACCAAAGACGTTCCTCCTTTTACAATAGTGGCGGGCAACCCTGCCCGCCCTATACGTCAATATCAGCCATCCAGTGGTACCTGGGAAAAAATCTAGTTGGTTACTTTTATAAAACGTCCTTTCTTATTATAACTGCTATCTTCCGACTTCACATCCACTATAAAATGTCCGTTTGATAAATTGCTGATGTTTACTTCTGTCTGGAATGAATCCGGAGTAGTATACCTCATCTGTTGCTGCATACGGCCATTCATGTCGAAAATCCGCACCTGCAAAGGCGTTGCACCGCTTCTCACAATCCGTAAGCGGATGTATTGCGTGGCCGGATTCGGGAATATACCCAATGAATCTTCCGTATGACTAACGATGTCGTTGCCAAGTACAGTTAAGTTAAAGGTAGTGGTAGCGGTAGCGCCCCTGTCGTCCGTAACGGTAAGCCTGAACTGGTATTTACCGGCATTGAGGCTGTTGATCAGTGTTTGCACCTGATCCGGACTTTTTAAATTTGCGGTGGCGGGTCCTTCTACCTGTGACCATTCATACTTCACAATATTACCATCTGGATCATAAGAAGAGCTGCCATCTGCGATGAATGAATTCATTGGCTGCTGAATGCTTCTGTCGCCCTGCGTTTGGGCTACCGGCGCCTTATTTTCCAGGGGCAATACGGTGACGTTTACTGAAGCGGTAGCAGTGGCGCCGTTGTTATCGGTTACCGTTAACCGGAACGTATAAGTTCCTGTCTGCAGGTTGGTTGCATTTGTTTTTGAAGCGTTGGCGGCGGAAAGATTTCCCCCGGCAGGACCAGCGGTCTTTTCCCACAACCAGGTA